>NZ_JBHVFE010000117.1:0-21551 GCF_042801945.1 Kitasatospora sp. NPDC057542 | reverse complement strand
GGTTCGGCCCCGCCGCCGCCCCCGCCGGCCGAGCTGAAGCACACCCCGGGCGCCGGCACGCCCGCCGCCGGCCCCGGCGGCCGCGGCGCCGGTTCCACCCCGCCGCCCCCGCCCCCGGCGGGCCTGCGCGGCGGTGAGGCCCCGGCGGCCCCGCAGGGCGCGCCGACCGCCGGCCCGCCCGCGTCCGGGACGGCGTACGAGGCGACCCAGCTCGCGGGCGCGATCGACCCGGTGCTGCTGAGCGGCCCGGCGGACCCGGGCACCCCGCCGTCCGGCGGCCCCGCCGTCCCGCCGCCCGGCGGCCCGGCGGCCCCCGCCGCGCCCGCGGCCGGCTACGGCTACCCGAACGCGGGCGGCGCAGCCGGGGTCGTCCCGCCGGCGGCGGTGCCCGGCTCGCCGCAGCCCGCGCCGGTGCCCCCAGGCGTGCCCGCGGTCGGTCCGGGGTACTTCGCCGCGCTCAGCTACCGGGGCCCGGACGGCTCGGAGCAGAAGCTGCTGCACCGCAGCGAGCCCGGCACCCCGCACCCGGAGTGGAAGATCCTCCAGGACCTGCGCCGGCTCAACGTGCCGCCGGAGCAGGTGCTGGAGCTCTACACCGAGCTGGAGTCGTGCGACCTGCCGGGCGGCTACTGCAACCGCATGATCGCCGCGTCCTGGCCGAACGTCCGGCTCACCCACACCGCCCCCTACGGCCGCGACCACGCGTCCCGGCAGGCCGGGATGGCCGAGCTGCTCGACCACCTGGACGAGCTGCACCAGCTGGCCTCCGGCGCCCAGCGTGTCCGCCCGTTCCGGGTGTCGCTGCCCGCGCCGGGAACGGTCCAGGCGCTGCCGCCGCTCCCGCCGCAGCAGCTCGCCCAGGAGACCGGCGCCGCCTTCGGGCAGAACCTGTTCCGCTACGAGCAGCGCGCCGTCTCCCGCCAGGGCGTGCCCGAGCCGGTGTCCCAGACCCTGATGTGGGCCGGGCTGCCGCGCGACTTCGGGCCGTTCTTCTGGGCGCAGGCGCAGGAGGGCCGTCCGATCCCGACGCTCGCCGAGCTGGCCGCCGAGCGCGGCCTCGCCACGGGCCCGGACTTCGGCGGCTACCTGGTGCTGGGCAACGACTACGGCCGCCAGCTGTGCGTCCAGTACGGCACCGCGCACGTGGTGGCCGTGGACATCGAGGGAACCGGCCAGCCGCCCCGGTTCGTCAACAGCGGTGTACCGGAGTTCGTCCGCTCGCTGGCCCTGCTGGGCCGGATGTGGCGGCTGCGGTACGGGCTGACGCCGGACCAGGCCGGTCGCTGGACGACCGACTTCCAGGCCCAGCTCGCCGCGATCGACCCGGCGGCCCTGCAGAACGCGGACACCTGGTGGGCCGTGCTGCTGGAGCAGTTCTGGGACGGCCTGCTGTAGCGGGCCGTCGCCGATCCTCGCAGGTGGGGAGGGGTCGTTCCGGTGTCCGGAGCGACCCCTTCGGCATGCCGCCGCAGCTGTGCCTCGTTGGGGTTTCGCCCGGATCTGCGCAAAATAGGTCAAGAGGGTGGGTCCGTTCGACCAGTCCTCGACACATTCCGGTCCGCACGACGGCGGAATCCGGCCCGGGGCTCCGAACCGGTTCCGGATCCGTCCGTTCCGTCCGATCATGGGCTCCGCAGCCCGCGAAACGAGGGGAAGAGCCCATGAGCGACGCCGTCCCCCAGTACGGCTTCACCCAGGCCCGCCGTGGCTACGCGCCCGAGCAGGTCGACCGAGCCCTTGCCGCCCTCACCGCGCAGCGTGACGAGGCGTGGGAGCGGCTGAGCGTCCTGGGCGCCGGCATCCGGCAGATGGAGGCCCGGCTGGCCGACATCCGCCGGACCGCCGAGGAGGCCCCGGAGCCCGACTACCAGGTGCTCAGCGAGCAGGCCGCAGGACTGGCCGCGATGGCCGAGAACGAGGCGCGCGCCGTCCGCGAGAAGGCCGAGCGCTTCGCCGAGGACCTGCGGGACGAGGTCTACGAGGCCGGGCAGGCCGCCGGCCGCGCCGCCACGGAGTACGCCACCACGACCCGCGCCGACGCCGACGCGGCCGTCCGCCGCACCGAGGAGCGGACCCGCGCCGAGGCCGAGGGCATCCGGGCCGACGCCGACCGGGAGAGCCGTTCCGTCCGGGACACCGCCACCGCCCACGCCGCCAAGGTGCGGGTGGCCGCCGCCGAGGCCGGCGAGCAGGCCGAGGCCGAGCTGGCCGCCCGGCGCCGCAAGGCCGACGAGACCTTCGCCGCCGCCCGGGCCAAGGCCGACGCCGAGGACACCGAGGTCTCGGCGACCGCCGAGCGCCGGGTCAAGGAGGCGGAGCAGCAGCGGGAGACCGTGCTGAACCGGATCAAGCAGTTGGAGGCGGACGCCCAGGCCAAGGCCGACCAGCTGGTCGAGCAGGCCCGCCGGGAGGCCGAGAAGATCAACGCGGCGAGCGAGGGCGAGCAGCGCGAGTTCGACACCCGGCTGGAGACGGTGCAGAAGCACCTGGACCACATCAAGGGCACGCTGGCCTCGCTCACCGGGGCGGCGGTCGGTCAGATCGAGCCCGAGGTGGCGGCCGCCGCGCTCGCGGCCTCCCAGGCCTCCGCCGAGGTTGCCGCGGTCCCCGCTCCGCAGGACGCGGTCGAGGACGCCGTCGCCGACGCCGCGCCGGTGGACTCGGAGGCGGACACCGGGGAGATTCCGGTGGCGAACCTGCGCAAGGCCCTGGCCCCCGCGGCTCGCGCCGGGGACGAGGACCCCGTCCAGGAGAAGTCGGCGACCGTGCTGCGGACGCCGGTGGTAGGCGGCAGCGCCGCCAAGGCCATCGGCGGCCTTGTGGCGGCAGGCCCGGTGCCGCCGAAGCCGGCCTCGCCGCCCGCCGAGGAGATGCTCGACGGGAAGGCGGTCGACGGGAAGGCGGTCGACGAGAAGGCCGCTGCCAAGAAGGGCGCCGAGGGGCGGTCGGAGGAGGAGACCCGGATCGTCCCGAAGATCGTCATCGTGGACGACGGCAGCGACTACGCGACCCCCCACACGGTGAGCTACCGCCGCCGCTGACCGGCCGCCCGCCCTCGCGTCGCGAAGGCCCCTGGAAACCGCCGGGTTTCCGGGGGCCTTCGCCGTGCCGGGCGCGGTCGGGCCGGCGGGAGTGGGGCCGGGGGAACGGGCGGCGGCTGTCCGGGACAGGAGGGCGGCCGGCGGGGTAAGCCCCCGGGAGCGAAAGAGGCCGAGACCCGTGGCGCCCTCCAGGAAAGGGCGCCACGGTTCCCGGCGCTTGGGCGGGCGCCCCCACCCAGGGCCGCCCGGCCTCGCACCTCCGACCCCCATCGGGGGTGCGACAGTGCCCCCACAGCCATCCCCCACGGTTGGGTGCGGCGGGCACGTTCACCATGGTGCGCGATCTCCATGGACGGCCAGTGACAGGAGTATGTCCAGTTCGTGGCGGATAGCCGTGCCCGGTCCGGTGCGGCTCACGGCTGGTTCGTCCACCAGCCGGTCCGGTGTCGCGTCCAGTCGTTCGTTCCCGGATGTGCTCCTGACAGAACGGGGCGGGGCGGTCGAGCGGGTGCCCGGGGATCCGGCCCCGGTCCGGCCACCGTTCCAGCCCTGCCGACGCCGTGGACCGCGTGCGTGTCCGTGCCGCGGCGTACTCTGGAGACCCCCGGCCGCTCGGCGCGCCGGGCCGTTCGCGTTGCCCCGGCGGGCCTTCGCCGCCCCGGGGCAGCACCAGCCACGGGACGAAGAAGAGACCCCAGATGAGCCTGACCGGACTGCTCGATGTCGTCGCGCGGGACGCGGCGCTCGCCGAGGCGATCGAGGCGGCCACCGCCCTCGGAGCCGCGGCCGGTGGACGCCGCCACCTGGACCTGGTCGGGCCGCCCGCCGCCCGGCCGTTCGCGATCGCCGCACTGGCCCGCGCGCTCGCCGGGCAGGCCGCCGGGGACCGGGGCCGCCCGGTGCTCGCCGTCACCGCGACCGGCCGCGAGGCCGAGGACCTCGCGGCGTCGCTGCGCTCGCTGCTGCCCGCCGACGCCGTCGCCGAGTTCCCGGCCTGGGAGACCCTGCCGCACGAGCGGCTGTCGCCCCGCTCGGACACCGTCGGGCGCCGGCTGGCCGTGCTGCGCCGGATCGTGCACCCGCGGGCGGACGACCCGGCGGCCGGGCCGGTTCAGGTGATCGTCGCCCCGGTCCGCTCGGTGCTCCAGCCGCAGGTCAAGGGGCTGGCCGAGCTGGAGCCGGTGGCCGTCCGGCGCGGTGAGTCGTACGACCTGGAGGAGGTGGCCCGCAGGCTCTCCGCCGCCGCCTACGCGCGCGTCGAACTGGTCGAGAAGCGCGGCGAGTTCGCCGTCCGCGGCGGCATCCTGGACGTTTTCCCGCCGACCGAGGAGCACCCGCTGCGGGTGGAGTTCTGGGGCGACGAGGTCGAGGAGGTCCGGTACTTCAAGGTCGCCGACCAGCGCTCGCTGGAGATCGCCGAGCACGGCCTGTGGGCGCCGCCCTGCCGGGAGCTGCTGCTCACCGACGAGGTGCGGGCCCGGGCCGCCGAGCTGTCCGCCGAGCACCCCGGGCTGGCCGAGATCCTGGACAGGATCGCCGAGGGCATCGCGGTCGAGGGCATGGAGTCGCTGGCGCCGGTGCTGGTGGACGACATGGAGCTGCTGCTGGACGTGCTGCCGCTGGGCTCCGTCGCGGTGGTCTGCGACCCGGAGCGGGTCCGCACCCGGGCCGCCGACCTGGTGGCGACCAGTCAGGAGTTCCTGCACGCCTCCTGGGTCGCGGCCGCGGCGGGCGGGGACCGGCCGATCGACCTGGAGGCCATCGACGTCTCCGCCGCCTCACTGCGCTCGCTCGCCGAGGTGCGCGAGCACGCCGGCGAGATCGGGCTGCCCTGGTGGTCCGTCAGCCCGTTCGCGACCAGCGAGTCGACCGTCGACGGCATCCTGGAGTTCGACGCCAACACGCTGACCCTCGGCATGCACGCCGTCGAGGCCTACCGGGGCGACACCGCCCGGGCGATCGCCGACGCCAAGGAGCGGCTGGCCGCCGACTGGCGGGTCGTCATGGTGACCGAGGGCCACGGCCCGGCCGCCCGGCTCGCCGAGGTGCTGGGCAACGAGGGCATCCCGGCCCGCCTGGTCGCCGACCTCGCCGAGGCGCCCACCCGGGACGTCGTCCACGTCTCCTGCGGCTCGATCGAGCACGGCTTCGTCGACGAGAAGCTGAAGCTCACCGTCATCACCGAGACCGACCTGTCCGGTCAGAAGTCCTCCACCAAGGACATGCGGCGGATGCCCTCGCGCCGCCGCAACGCGATCGACCCGCTGGCGCTGGTGGCCGGCGACTACGTCGTCCACGAGGCGCACGGCGTCGGCAAGTACGTCGAGATGGTGCAGCGCACCGTCCAGGGCGCCACCCGCGAGTACCTGGTGCTGGAGTACGCCCCCGCCAAGCGCGGCCACCCCGGCGACCGGCTGTTCGTGCCGACCGACCAGCTCGACCAGGTCACCAAGTACGTCGGCGGCGAGGCCCCGACGCTGCACCGGCTCGGCGGCGCGGACTGGGCGAAGACCAAGCAGCGGGCCAAGAAGGCGGTCAAGGAGATCGCCGCCGACCTGATCAGGCTGTACTCGGCGCGGATGGCCGCCCCCGGCCACACCTTCGGCCCGGACACGCCGTGGCAGCGCGAGCTGGAGGACGCCTTCCCGTACGCGGAGACGCCGGACCAGCTGACCACCATCGCCGAGGTCAAGTCCGACATGGAGAAGTCCGTCCCGATGGACCGGTTGATCTGCGGCGACGTCGGCTACGGCAAGACCGAGATCGCCGTGCGCGCCGCGTTCAAGGCCGTGCAGGACGGCAAGCAGGTGGCGGTGCTGGTGCCGACCACGCTGCTGGTGCAGCAGCACTTCTCGACCTTCGCCGAGCGCTACGCCAACTTCCCGGTGACGGTGAAGGCGCTGTCCCGCTTCCAGACCGACAGCGAGGCCAAGGCCGTGCTGGAGGGGCTGTTCGAGGGCTCGGTGGACGTCGTCATCGGCACCCACCGGCTCTTCTCCTCCGAGACCAGGTTCAAGGACCTCGGCCTGGTCATCGTCGACGAGGAGCAGCGCTTCGGCGTCGAGCACAAGGAGCAGCTGAAGAAGCTGCGCGCCAACGTGGACGTGCTCACCATGTCCGCGACCCCGATCCCACGCACCCTGGAGATGGCGGTCACCGGCATCCGCGAGATGTCCACCATCACCACGCCGCCGGAGGAGCGGCACCCGGTGCTGACCTTCGTCGGACCGTACGACGAGAAGCAGATCTCGGCCGCGATCCGGCGTGAACTCCTGCGCGAGGGCCAGGTGTTCTACATCCACAACCGGGTGGAGTCGATCGACAAGGCGGCCGCCCGGCTGAAGGACCTGGTGCCCGAGGCGCGGATCGCCACCGCGCACGGGCAGATGGGGGAGACCCAGCTGGAGAAGGTCGTCGTCGACTTCTGGGAGAAGGAGTTCGACGTCCTGGTGTCGACCACGATCGTGGAGTCCGGCATCGACATCTCCAACGCCAACACCCTGATCGTGGAGCGCGGCGACACCTTCGGCCTCTCCCAGCTGCACCAGCTGCGCGGCCGGGTCGGGCGAGGCCGCGAGCGCGGCTACGCGTACATGCTGTACCCGCCGGAGAAGCCGCTCACCGAGACCGCGCACGAGCGGCTGGCCACCATCGCCCAGCACACCGAGATGGGTGCCGGCATGTACGTCGCGATGAAGGACCTGGAGATCCGCGGCGCGGGCAACCTGCTCGGCGGCGAGCAGTCCGGGCACATCGCGGGCGTCGGCTTCGACCTCTACATGCGGATGGTCGGCGAGGCGGTGGCGGAGTTCCGCGAGTCGCTGGCGGGCGGCGGGGAGCCGGAGGAGGAGCCGCTGGAGGTGAAGATCGAGCTGCCGGTCGACGCCCACGTGCCGCACGACTACGCGCCCGGCGAGCGGCTGCGGCTGCAGGCGTACCGCTCGATCGCGGCGGTCAACTCGGAGGAGGACATCAAGCAGGTCCGGGACGAGCTGGTGGACCGCTACGGCAAGCTGCCCGAGCCGGTGGAGAACCTGCTGCTGGTCGCGGCGCTGCGGCTGTACGCCCGGCGGTGCGGGATCTCGGACATCACCCTCCAGGGCTCCAACGTCCGCTTCGGACCGGTGGAGCTGCGGGAGTCCCAGCAGCTGCGGCTGAACCGGCTCTACCCGCGCAGCCAGGTGAAGGCGGCCGCCCAGCAGCTGCTGGTGCCGCGCCCGAGCACCGGGCGGATCGGCGGCAAGCCGCTGGTCGGGCGGGAACTGCTGGGCTGGTGCACCGAGTTCCTGTCGGCCATGTTCGACGACCTGGCGGGGGCGAAGAAGTAGCGTCCGCCCTCCGGGTGGTCCACGGCGGTCTCGGGCTCTGCCCCGGGGCCGCCGTTCCGCGTGTACGGGCACGGGCCGTCGTCGACGCGGCGCGGTGGCCGGCCGGACTGTGAACGGACGCGTCAGCCGAGCTTCCACTGGCCGGTCTGCGGGGCGAAGCCGCTGTCGAGGCCGAACTGGGCCTTGTCGAGCTGGGCGTCCTTCGGGACCTCGAAGGTGACGAAGCCGAGGGCGCTCTCGCCGGGGGCGATGTTCGCGGGGACCTGGAAGCCCGGGCCGGCCTTGGTGGTCGCGACCGTGCTGCCGAAGGCCTGGCCCTGGGCGTCCACCACCTTGGCGCCGTTGCCCGGGGCGTCGCTGTAGGCCTTCTTGCCGCTCGCCTTGATCCGGAACTGGATCGAGACGAAGCGCTTGCCGTCGGCCGGGTGGGTGAACTCGTCCTCGCCCTCGGCGTTGTCGACCACCTTCACCAGCGTCACGTCGGCGGTGTCGGCCGGGTCGTTGCCCTTGAGCGCGATGGTGTCGCCGACCTTGGCGGGCGCCTTGGCGGTGTCGGCGGGCTTGCTCCCGGCCGGCTTGGCGGCCTCGGAGCCGGCGGTGGCCGCCGGCTGCTTCGCCTCCGTCGAGACGGAGGAGCCGCCGGTGGAGTTGCACGCCGTCGCGCTCAGGGCGACCAGCACGGCGCCCAGCAGCAGGGTGGCGGTGCGACGGGTGGCGGTACGGCGGGCGTTCGCGGACATGGGGTGTCTCCCGGTGATCGGTGGTCTTCCCTGTGCCGCCCCCGTTCGGTGGCGACGGAAGGATCACACCACCGAGTCGTGAACCATGTCAATGCGATTTCACAAAAGAGCTCTGTTCACATGTGAACCGGGCGTGGGAGGTGCATCGCTATGCTGTGCGGTCACAGCGCCCCTCGCTGCGCGGTCGCAGCCCCACCGAAGGAGCCCCCGTGCCGGACCGTCCCGAAGTGACCGCCGCCGAGATCGCTCGGCTGGCCGGCGTCGGCCGGGCCGCGGTCAGCAACTGGCGCCGCCGCCACCCCGACTTCCCGCGCCCGGTCGGCGGCACCGACGCCAGCCCGGCCTTCGCGCTCGACGAGGTCGAGTCCTGGCTGCGCGCCCAGGGCAAGATCGCCGAACTCCCGCTGCTGGAACGGGTCTGGCAGCTCGTCGACACGCTCCGCGACCCGGCCGGCCACCCCGCCGCCCCGCTGGTCGAGGCGGGCGCCCTGCTCCTGCTGCTGCACCGCGAGCCCGAACGGTGGGCCGAGCTCGCCGGCCGACCGGACACCCGGCTCGCCCTCGCGCTGCCCCGGGCCGTCGCCGGCACCGCCGTGCACGCCTTCGGCCCGGACGGCGCCCGCAGCCTCGGCCTCCCGGGCCTGTTCGGCAGCACCCAGCTGGGCCTCGCCCGGCTGCTCGCCGAACTCGCCGCTCAGGTCGGCCCGGTCGGCGCGTACGAGCAGCTGCTCACCCGGTACGCCGAGGCCAACACCCGTCAGCTCAGCCCCACCCCGCCGGAGGCCGCCGAACTGCTCGCCGCCGTCGCCGGCGTCCCCGCCACCGTGCTCGACCCGGCCGTCGGCCTCGGCGCCGTCCTGCTCGCCCACCCGCCGACCACCGGACGCTACGGCCAGGACGCCGACCCCGTCACCGCCGCCCTCGCCCGGCTCCGGATCGCCCTGCACACCCCCGCCGACGAGCCCGGCCCGCTCCCGCTCGACCTGCGGGCCGGCGACGCGCTGCGCGCCGACGGCTTCCCCGGCGACACCTTCGAGGCCGTGCTCTGCCAGCCCCCGTACAACGAACGCGACTGGGGCCACGACGAGCTGCAGTTCGACACCCGCTGGCCCGGCGGACTCGTCCCGCCACGCGGCGAGTCCGAACTCGCCTGGGTGCTGCACTGCCTCGCGCACACCCGCCCCGGCGGCCTCGCCGCGCTGCTGCTCCCGCCGACCGTTGCCGCCCGCCGGGCCGGCCGCCGCGTCCGGGCCGAACTGCTCCGCTCCGGCGCGCTGCGGGCCGTCATCGCGCTGCCCGCCGGAGCCGCCCCGCCGTACGGCGTCCCGCTGCACCTGTGGGTGCTGCGCGCGCCCCGGCCGGGGAGCGACTTCCGCCAGGTGCTGCTGCTCGACGCGGGAGCGGCGCACTCCGGTCAGGCCGCGGCCGCCGGGTCGCCGGCCGTCGAGGGCGGCCGGGACAAGGTCGACTGGCCCGAGCTGCGCCGCACCGTCCTGGAGGCCTGGCGCGGCTTCGACCTCGCCGCGCGCGAAGGCCTGCCGGTCCCCGCCGACCGCCCCGGCGTCCACCGGGCCATGGCCGCCATCGACCTGCTCGACGACGAGACCGACCTCTCCCCGGCCCGGCACGTGCCGCCCGCCGCCCCGCTCGGCGGCGCGGCCGAACTCTCCCACCTCGGCGGCCGGCTGGCCGAGCTGCTGGCCGAACTGCCCGACCCGGCCACGCTGCTGCCGCAGCCGGACACCGCGCCCGACGGGGCGTCCGGGGCCGCTCCCGTCGGTGTGGTCACCATCGGCGAGCTGGTCCGCGGCGGTGCGCTGGAGGTGTACTCCTCCGGCACCGGTGCCGCCACCCGGCCGGCCGGCGCGGAGCCGGGCGGCACCCCCGTCGTCACCGACCAGGACCTCGCCACCGGCGCCGCGCCCGGCGCCGTCCTGGCCACCGGCCCCGGCCCGGCCGGGGACGTCCGCACCCGCCCCGGCGACGTCCTGGTCCCCGCCCTCGGCGGCGGCACCGCCCGGGTCGTCCCCGCCGAGGGCCCGCTGGTCGGCGCCGCCCTCGGCCGTCAGCTCCACCTCCTGCGGCCCGACCCCTCGGCCCTCGACCCCGAGTTCCTGGCCGGCCAGTTCCGCTCCACCGCCGGCACCCGGCGCGCCGCCAGCCACGCCACCACCACCGCCCGACTCGACATCCGCCGGGTCGAGCTGCCCCGACTCCCGCTCCCCGCCCAGCAGCGCCTCGGCGCCGTCTTCGCCCGCCTCGCCGCCTTCGACACCGCCCTCGCCCAGGCCGCAGCCCTCGGCCACAGCCTCGCCCAGGCCGCCACCGACGCCCTGGCGACGGGCACCCTGGTGCCGCCGGCCTGAGGCCCGTCCCGGAGGTGACCGCGGTTCAGCAGCGGCTCAGGACCGACGCACGCCGGTGATGGTGCGGCCGGCGGTCCGATACCGATGCGGCAGCGGTCGGGACGGAAGCCCTCCGGACCGGCCGGGCCGGGCGGTACGGTGAGCGGAACCGTCCGCACCGCCCTCGGTGCCGGTCCTCACCAGCTCAGGAGCGCGCATGTCAGGGCAGTACCCCGGGCAGTTCGGACCGCCGCCCGGCGGAACGCCGTACGGGCCGGGGCACGGGCAGGGCTACGTGCCGGGCTACCCGCCGGGCACGGTGCCGGGCGCACTGCCGGCGCCGACGGCGGTGGCCGGGCCGGCTCCGGTTCCCGGGCGGTTCGGGGTGACCGCGCGGGTGCTGTGCGCGCTGGCCCCGCTGCTCACCGTCGGCCTGCTCGGGGTCGTCCCCTCGCTGATGCTGGCGGTCCGCCGCCGGCGGGCGTACGACATCGCCGGCGCGGTGGTGTTCTGCGCGCTGCTGCTCACCGTGATCGTCTCCGCCGGGGTCGCGGGCGGCCTGAAGAACCCGACCGCCGACACCACCGGCCAGATCGCGCTGACCGTGCTCTGGTTCCTGCCGACGGCGCACTTCCTGGTGATGGACAGCCGCGCGGTCTGGCTGGCCGGGCGACCTGCGCCGCAGGCCGTACCGCAGGCCGTGTCGCCGTACGCGGTGCCGAACGTCTCGCCCTACGCGGCGACCGTGCCCGGGTACGGGGCGCCCGCGCCCGCCGTGCCGACCGCGCCCGCCACCCCGGCCCCCTCGGCGCCTGCCCGTTCGGCCCCGGCCCCCTCCCTTCCGGCCCCCGAGGCCGCCCACGACCTACGCGAGCTGGGCGAGTTGCTGCGCCGCCAGGCCCGCGAGGACCGGCCGTGACCGCCGCCCGGCTGATCGCCGGCCGCTACCGGCTCACCGAGAAGATCGGCCACGGCGGCATGGGCCAGGTCTGGGCCGGCCAGGACGAACGGCTGCACCGTCAGGTCGCGGTCAAGCTGCTGCGCCCCGAGCACCTGGTCCCCGGCGGGACCGGCTCCGGCGGCGAACGGGCCCGCCACAGCGACGAGTTGCGCCGCCGCTTCCTGCGCGAGTGCCGGGTCACGGCCGCGCTCGACCACCCCGGGCTGGTCACCGTCTTCGACGCCGGCGAGGACGAGGGCGAGCTCTACCTCGTCATGCAGCGCATCCCCGGCGTCAGCCTGGCCGACCTCATCGCCGAGGACGCGCCCTTCCCCGTCGAGCGCGCGGCGGCCGTCGCCGCGCAGCTGTGCACCGCGCTGGCCGCCGTCCACGCCATCCCGGTGGTCCACCGCGACCTCAAGCCGAGCAACGTCATGGTCCGCGAGGACGGCCGCACCGTCCTGCTCGACCTCGGCATCGCCACCGCCCTCGACAGCGAGGCCACCCGGCTCACCCTCACCGGCGTGCCCGTCGGCAGCCCCTCGTACATGGCCCCCGAACAGGCCCTCGCCGCCACCACCGACCCGCGCAGCGACCTCTACGCGCTCGGCTGCCTGCTGCACGAGATGCTGGCCGGCGAGGAGCCGTTCCGGGCGCCCACCGCGCTCGGCGTCCTGCGCCGACACGTCGACGAACCGCCCGTCCCCCTGCGGGAGTTGCGCCCCGAGGTGCCGCAGCCGCTGGAACAGCTGGTGCTCGACCTGCTCGCCAAGCAGCCCGCCGACCGCCCTGCCGACGCCCGGACCGTGTACGCGCGGCTGCTCCCGTTGCTGCCCCCGGCCGACGGCGCAGCGCAGCCCCGCTACACCCCGCTGCCGGACCCGGCCCGCCCCTTCCGCTACCCGCACCAGCCGCAGCCGCCGGCCGCGGCGGCCGCCCCGGCGCCCGCGGTCCGCTCCGAGCCGCGGCCCTTCCTCATGCCGCCCGCCCCCGCGACACCTCCCGCCGTCCCCGCGGGCCCGGACCTCGGCGCCGAGTGCGCCCGGCTCTCCGACCTGGTCGACGCCGGCCGCCACACCGAGGTGCTCGGCCTCGCCGCCCGCCTGCTGCCCCGGGCCGAGGCCGAACTCGGCGATGCCGCACCCCTGGTGCGCACCATCCGCACCATCTACGCCCGCATCCTCCTGCACGAGGGCCACCCCCAGCAGGCCCTCCCCGAGTACCGCCGTCTCGCCGCCACCGCCGACGGCGGCCCGTACGGCCCCCAGGGCCTCGACCACCGCTACCGCGCGGCCGTCTGCCTCGAACGGCTCGGACACGGCGCCGAAGCCCTCGCCGAGTACCAGGCACTCCTCACCGCCCACACCGCCCGCCTCGAATCCGGCCTCGACACCGACCCCGAGCGCAGCTACGACCTCCGCGAACGCATCGGCCTCCACCTCGCCGCCACCGGAGACCCCCAGAACGCGTGGCAGTGGCTGCTCCCCCTCCTCCTCGACCGCGAACGCCGCGACGGCCCCCACCACCCCACCGTCCGCCGCCTGCGCCAGTCCCTGTCCACCCTCACCCCCACCTCCACCCCCTGGCCCCCGCCCCAGCCCTGATCCCCTCTGGTCTTCACCTCCCCACGCGCGCAGCGACGGCACCGACCCGGTGGCCGCTGCCGACGTCCGGGGAAGACGTCCGGGCCCGGGGCGGAGCTCGGGCAGGGTGTGGGGACACGGGCGGGCGGGGTGAGGGCGCGGGGGTAGGTTCGGGGTGTGACGACGAATGCTGTGCCGACGAAGACTCCGGGCGCGAAGTTGATCCTGCTGACCACCACCCACCGGGTGGCTCCCGGCCTGCTGGCGTGGCCGGCGTGGGAGGCGTTGCGGTCGGCGGCGCGGGTGCTGGTGGGGGACGAGGGGCATCCGCAGGTGGCGGCGGTGCGGCAGGCCGGGGTGGTGGTGGAGGCCGTGCCGGCCGGGTCGGCGCCCGCGTTGGCGCGGCTGCTGACCGGGCAGCCCGCCGGGGCCGGGCCGACGGTGTGGCTGGGCAGTCCGGACGGGGACCCGGGGCTGACCGACGCGCTGGCGCGGCTCGCGGTGGAGCACGCCGGCGAGGTGCCGGAGATCGAGGTGCTGCCCGGCTCGTACGACCTGCCGGGGTCACGGCTGCTGGACCTGGTGACGGTGATGGACCGGCTGCGCTCCCCGGGCGGCTGCCCCTGGGACGCCGAGCAGACGCACGAGAGCCTGGTGAAGTACCTGGTCGAGGAGGCGTACGAGCTGGTCGAGGCGATCGAGGAGGGGGACCGGGAGACGCTGCGCGAGGAGCTGGGTGACGTCCTGCTGCAGGTGTTCTTCCACTCCCGGATCGCCGAGGAGCACCCGGCTGAGCCGTTCACCATCGACGACGTGGCCGGGGACATCGTCGAGAAGCTGGTGTACCGGCACCCGCACGTGTTCGGGGACGTCGAGGCCGGGGGCGCCGCCGAGGTGGAGGCGAACTGGGAGCAGCTGAAGGCGGCCGAGAAGGCGGACCGCGAGTCGGTGCTGGACGGGGTGCCGGCCGGGCTGCCCTCGTTGGCGTACGCGGCGAAGCTGGTGTCCCGGGTGCGCCGGGCGGGCTTCACGGGGGTGCCGGACGAGCCGTACGAGCTGCCGGCCGAGCTGACCGCCGACTCGGCGGGCCGGCTGCTGCTCGCGGTGGCGCAGCGGGCGCACGACGCCGGGGTGGACGTGGACGCGGCACTGCGGTCGGCCGCGCGCGGTTACCGGGACGCGGTGCGCGCGGCCGAGGGCCTCAAGCCGGAGTGACGACGGGCTCGGGGTGACGGGCCCGGGCCTGGAGTGACGGGCCTCAGGCCGCCGTGGCGGCGGGCTCAGGGCGCCGCTGCGGCGGGACGAGTTCGCCGATGGCCTCGCCGACGAGGACGACGAGTTCGGCGAGGCGCTCCAGGTCGAGGTGGTCGGGCAGCTCGGCCAGCGAGACGATCCGCTCGCCGTCCGGGCCGGCCACGGCGAACAGGTCGATCGGTCCGAGGTGCTTCTCGGCGGTGTCCACGAGGGCGGCGACGTCGCTGGGGCGGCGGATGTCGCCGCAGACGCCGACGACGGGGCAGCCGGGCCGGTCGAGCTCGGAGGCGAGGTCCTCGGCGATGCCGACGTGCTGGTCGGCGATCAGCATTCCGGTGGCGCCGGCCGCGGCGAACCGGCGGGCGAGGCCCGCGCCCGACCCGCCGTCGAGGACCGCGATGACGACGACTGACCCGCTGACCCGCATGGCCTGCTCCTCCCTGTGGACGACACCGCACCGGCGCCCACGCGTACTGCGGAGGATCGTAGGCAGGTCCTGACCCTCCGCAACAGGGATTACCCCTCAGGTGACCAGGCTCACGCCCGCCCCGCGGCCAAGAGTCGGCCAAGAGCTGTCCACGGGCTGTCCACGGTCCGTCCATGGCCGTGCCACGGGGTGTTGGCGCGCCGGATGCGATCCGCCGGCGGCGGAGCGGCGGCCCGCCGGAGGGAGGGTCCCCCGTCGCACCGGATACGGTCGGTCCATGCCAGCTCAGCCCGACCCCGCCCGTCCCGCCGCCGCGCCCTCCGACGCCACCGCCCCGCAGCTGTTCACCTGGGAGTTCGCCGCCGACCCGTACCCCGCCTACGCCTGGCTTCGCGAGCACGCCCCGGTGCACCGCACCACGCTGCCGAGCGGCGTCGACGCCTGGCTGGTGACCCGGTACGCGGACGCCCGGCAGGCGCTCGCGGACAGCCGGCTGTCGAAGAACCCGGCGCACCACAGCGGGCAGGCGCACCGCACCGGCCGGGTGGGCATTCCGGGGGAGCGGCAGGCGGACCTGATGACCCACCTGCTGAACATCGACCCGCCGGACCACACCCGGCTGCGCCGGCTGGTGTCGAAGGCGTTCACCCCACGCCGGGTGGCCGAGTTCGAGCCGCGGGTGCAGCAGCTCACCGACCGGCTGATCGACGGCTTCGCGCAGCGCGGTTCGGCGGACCTGATCCACGAGTTCGCCTTCCCGCTCCCCATCTACGCGATCTGCGACATGCTGGGCGTGCCGGCCGAGGACCAGGACGATCTGCGGGACTGGGCGGGCATGATGATCCGCCACCACGGCGGGCAGCGCGGCGGCGTGGGCCGGGCGGTCAAGCGCATCCGCGCCTACCTGGTGGACCTCATCCACCGCAAGCGGGCCGACCTCGGTGACGACCTGATCTCCGGCCTGATCCGGGCCAGCGACCACGGCGAGCACCTGACGGAGAACGAGGCCGCCGCCATGTGCTTCGTGTTGATCTTCGCGGGGTTCGAAACCACCATCAACCTGATCGGCAACGGCACCTACGCGCTGCTGCGCAATCCGGAGCAGCGCCGGTTGCTGCAGGAGTCGGTGGCGCGCGGGGAGACCGCACTGCTGGAGACCGGGATCGAGGAACTCCTGCGCTACGACGGGCCGGTGGAGCTGGCGACCTGGCGGTTCGCGACCCGGCCGCTGACCATCGGCGGGGTGGACATCCCGGTCGGCGACCCGGTGCTGGTGGTGCTGGCGGCGGCGGACCGCGACCCGGCGCGGTTCGCGGCCGAGAACACCCTCGACCTGGCCCGGGCCGACAACCCCCACCTGGGGTTCGGGCACGGCATCCACTACTGCATCGGCGCCCCGCTGGCCCGGATGGAAGGGCGCGCCGCGCTGGCCACGCTGCTTTCCCGGCTGCCCGATCTGCGGCTCGCGGAAAGCCCGGAGAACCTGCGCTGGCGCGGCGGTCTGATCATGCGTGGGCTGCGCGAACTCCCGGTGGAATTCAGCCCGGAGGGCCGCTCCCCGCACGCGCCTCCGCATGCCCCTTCCGCGCCCTCGGCGCGCTGAGGTCACGCGACGGACGTCGCCGATCGCCTACCGGCGAGGGTGTGAACGCCCATCAATCCGGACATAACGCCGCCGTTGGTAGGCGATCGGACACGGGCCGTAATTCTCGTGTGATATCGACGATATGAGCTTGTGATTAGTCTGATGATCTGTCTACTCTCCCTGGAGTTCGCAGCTGCGGACCTCGTACGCGGAACGCCGAATCCTGCCCGCCGCGCCACGGGAAACCGACCAGAACCCTGGGCAGGGGCGGGGGAACCAGGTTTGTTGCCGTCTCCCCACGGCTTGGGGTGAAGCCGCCCGAGCGGAATCGTTTCCGCGTACGGCGGCCGGGCCACCTCCCGGTCCGAACCCGACAGCTCACCTCGCAGGCGTGCGGAGAGGGACCTCTTCATGCTGTTCGTTGGAACTGGCCGTCACCGTCGTCGCACCCAGGCCGAGAAGGCCATCGCCGTCGCCGGTGTGGCCGGCGTCGGACTCGCGATGCCGCTCCTCACCGCCACCGGCGCCTCCGCGGCCCCGGCCTCCACCTGGGACTCCGTCGCCCAGTGCGAGAGCGGCGGCAACTGGAGCATCAACACCGGCAACGGCTTCTACGGCGGCCTCCAGTTCACCTCCAGCACCTGGAAGGCGTACGGCGGCACCGCCTACGCGCCGCAGGCCAACCAGGCCAGCAAGGCCCAGCAGATCTCGGTCGCCGAGAAGGTGCTGGCCTCGCAGGGTCCGGGCGCCTGGCCGGTCTGCTCCCAGAAGGCCGGTCTGACCAAGGGCGGTGCCCCGGCCGTGGTCGACACCTCCTCGGACGCCAAGGCGCAGTCCGCCCCCAAGCAGCAGACCCCGAAGCCCGCCGTCAAGCCGGCCGAGAAGCCGGTCGCGCAGAAGCAGGCCGCCCAGAAGCCGGTGCAGAAGCCCGCCGCGCAGCCGGTCCAGCAGGCCGCCCCGCAGCAGCAGGCGCAGCCGCAGACCCCGGGCTTCTCCGGCAAGGCCGGCTGGGACGCCGACGCCAAGGTGTACTGGTACCAGAACAACGGTGCCTGGTACTGGACCAGCCACCAGAGCGTCTACCAGCAGTACGCCGGCCAGGCCGCCGCCCAGCCGCAGTACGCCCCGCACGCCGCGCAGCCGGCCCCGCAGGCCGCCGGCCACGACTACACGGTCCGCGCGGGTGACACCCTGTCGACCATCGCCGCCGCCCAGGGCGTGTCCGGCGGTTGGAGCGCGCTGTACGAGCAGAACCACGCCACCGTCGGCGGCGACCCGAACCTGATCCTGCCCGGCCAGGTGCTGCACCTCGGCTGAGCCGTCGCGGCCGGCGCCGGGCCGTCGTGCCCGACGCCGGTCCGTCATGTCCGGCGCCGGGCCGTCGCACGCGGAGCCGACGCCGTTGCGTCCCGACGTCCGAAGGGGGCCGGTCCTACCGGTCCCCTTCGTCCGCATTCGCCCGCTCCGGTGGGACAAGCTGGGGCAAGCAGGTGAACTACCGGCGGGTAGTGGGGCCACACGCTGAGACGGGACCGAGGTCGGCGTGGCCCCGGGAGCCCGGGCGGTTAGGCTCTGGTCGTAACGACTCCGCAATCGTCCTGCTGACAGCACCACCGTCAGACCGGACCCTGCTTCCGCAAGGAGATGCCTCGTGCCGTCCATCGATGTCGTCGTAGCCCGTGAGATCCTCGACTCGCGCGGCAACCCCACGGTCGAGGTCGAGGTCGGCCTCGACGACGGCAGCACGGGTCGTGCCGCTGTCCCGTCGGGTGCCTCCACCGGTGCCTTCGAGGCGCTGGAGCTGCGTGACGGTGACAAGAACCGCTACTTCGGCAAGGGCGTCGAGAAGGCCGTCCTGGCCGTCATCGAGCAGATCGGCCCGGAGCTGGTCGGCTACGACGCCACCGAGCAGCGCCTGATCGACCAGGCCATGCTGGACCTGGACGCCACCCCGGACAAGTCCTCGCTCGGCGCCAACGCCATCCTGGGCGTCTCGCTGGCCGTCGCGCACGCCGCCTCCGAGGCCAGCGACCTGCCGCTGTTCCGCTACCTGGGCGGCCCGAACGCGCACGTCCTGCCGGTCCCGATGATGAACATCCTCAACGGCGGTTCGCACGCGGACTCCAACGTCGACATCCAGGAGTTCATGATCGCCCCGATCGGCGCGGAGTCCTTCTCCGAGGCCGTCCGCTGGGGCGTCGAGGTCTACCACACGCTCAAGGGCGTGCTGAAGGAGCGCGGCCTGTCCACCGGTCTGGGCGACGAGGGCGGCTTCGCCCCGAACCTGGACTCCAACCGCGAGGCCCTGGACCTCATCGTCGAGGCCATCCAGAAGGCCGGCTACGTGCCCGGCCGTGACGTCGCGCTGGCCCTGGACGTCGCCTCCTCCGAGTTCTACGAGGACGGTGCCTACCAGTTCGAGGGCAAGGCGCTCACCTCCGCCGAGCTCATCGAGTACTACGCCGGGCTGGTCGCCGCCTACCCGCTGGTCTCCATCGAGGACCCGCTGGACGAGTCGGACTGGGACGGCTGGAAGGCCATGACCGAGAAGCTGGGCGACAAGGTCCAGCTGGTCGGCGACGACCTGTTCGTCACCAACCCGGCCCGCCTGGCCCGCGGCATCGAGACCGGCACCGCCAACGCGCTGCTGGTGAAGGTGAACCAGATCGGTTCGCTGACCGAGACCCTGGACGCCGTCGAGCTGGCCCAGCGCAACGGCTACCGCTGCATGATGTCGCACCGCTCCGGCGAGACCGAGGACGTCACCATCGCCGACCTGGCCGTCGCCACCAACTGCGGCCAGATCAAGACCGGTGCCCCGGCCCGCTCCGAGCGCGTCGCCAAGTACAACCAGCTGCTGCGCATCGAGGAGATCCTCGACGACGCCGCCGAGTACGCCGGCCGCGGCGCCTTCCCGCGCTTCCGCTCCGCGGAGTGATCAGCACCGCCACGCGGACTGTCGAGCACGGCAAGCACGAGGGCCGGGCGTTCCCGGTAGCGCACGCCTGACCGGTGCCCCGCCGTTCACCCCGTAGGGTGGACGGCGGGGCACCGTCGCGACCAGGAGGGGATACGGGAGATGGCTGGCTGGAGGATCCCGGGCTTGGCGGCCCGGCCCCGGTTCACGAGCCGGGCGACCGTCCTCGTCCTGGTGCTCTGCTCGCTGGTGGCGATCCTCGCCTACCCGACGCGGCAGTTCATCTCCCAGCGCGCCGAGATCTCCGCCCAGCGGGCGAAGGCCGACCACGCGCGCCAGCAGGTCGAGCAGCTGCGCCGGGAGAAGGCCCGCTGGCAGGACCCGGAGTACGTCAAGGCGCAGGCCCGCGCCCGGCTGCACTACGCGGTGCCGGGGGAGACCCCGTACATCGCGGTGGATCCGGCCGGTCAGTCCTCCGCCCAGCCCTCCTCGTCCGCGGCCGGTGCCGCCTCTTCCCAGAACGCAGCTCCCGGAAGCGCCGGCGAGGCGAAGGCCGCCAAGCCCTGGTACGTCGGCATCTGGGACTCGGTGGACGCCGCCGACACCGCTGCGGCGGCCCCCGCCACCCCCCTTCCGCTCCCACCGTCCCCCGTTGGAGACACCTCCCCCCATGACCACTGAGAACCACCCCACCGTCTCCGACGCCGACGTCGCGGCCATCGCCGCCCAGCTCGGCCGGGTGCCGCGCGGCCTGCGCGGCGTGGCGCACCGCTGCCCCTGCGGCAACCCGGACGTCGTGGAGACGGCGCCCCGGCTGCCGGACGGCACGCCGTTCCCCACGCTCTACTACCTGACCTGCCCCAAGGCCGCCTCGCTGATCGGCACCCTGGAGGCGGAGGGCGTGATGAAGGAGCAGAGCGCCCGGCTCGCCGAGGACCCGGAGCTGGCCGCCGCCTACCAGAAGGCGCACGAGGACTACATCGCCCGGCGCGACGCGATCGAGGTGCTGGAGGGCTTCCCGAGCGCGGGCGGCATGCCGGACCGGGTGAAGTGCCTGCACGTGCTGGTCGGCCACTCGCTGGCGGCCGGCGAGGGCGTCAACCCGCTCGGTGACGAGGCGATCGGCATGCTGGAGGACTGGTGGGCCAAGGGCCCGTGCGTCTCCCCGGCCGAGGTCGAGGCCGCCGGTGAGCGGGTCGCCCGCAACCGCGCCAAGGAGCAGGACCACGAGGCCGTGATCGCCGCCAAGCAGCAGAAGACCGCCGAGCGCGCCGCGAAGAAGCGCTCCGCCGACGAGGCCGCGGCGGAGCGGGAGTCCGAGTGAGCACGACCCGTGTGGCCGCGATCGACTGCGGCACCAACTCGATCCGCCTGCTGGTCGCCGACCTCGACCCGGAGACCGGGGAGATCATCGACCTGGACCGCCGGATGATCGTCAACCGGCTGGGCCAGGGCGTGGACCAGACCGGCCGGCTGCACCCGGACGCACTGGCCCGCACCTTCGCGGCCTGCCGGGAGTACCAGGAGATCATCTCCGGCTTCGGCGTCGGCCCCGAGCGGCTCCGCTTCGTCGCCACCAGCGCCTCCCGGGACGCCGAGAACAGCGACGAGTACGTCAAGGGCGTGCGTGACATCCTGGGCGTCGAGCCCGAGGTGGTGAGCGGCGAGGAGGAGGCGCACCTGTCCTTCGTGGGCGCCACCAAGGAGCTGGCCGGCGGTCAGTTCCCCGGTCCGTACCTGGTGTTCGACCTCGGTGGCGGCTCCACCGAGTTCGTGCTCGGCACGGACGACGTGCAGGCGGCGCGTTCGGTGAACATCGGCTGCGTGCGGCTCACCGAGCGGTACTTCGGCGACACCGAGCTGCCCTCCGAGGAGCAGGTCGCGGCGGCCCGGGCGCACGTGCGCGCCGAGCTGGACCGGGCCGAGGAGGTCGTCCCGCTGACAGGGGCGGCCACCCTGGTGGGCCTGGCCGGCACGGTCACGACGGTGTCCGCGATCGCCCAGGGCCTGCCCGGCTACGACTCGGCGGCGATCCACCACTCGCGGGTGGGCCGGGAGCGGGTCGCCGAGATCACCCGGGAGCTGCTGGCCGCCACCCACGCCGAACGCGCGGCCATTCCGTCGATGCACCCGGGCCGGGTGGACGTGATCGCGGCCGGGGCGCTGGAGCTGCTGGAGATCATGGAGCGCACCGGCGCCGCCGAGGTGGTCGTGAGCGAGCACGACATCCTCGACGGCATCGCCTGGGGTATTGCCACCTGACCCCGTGCACGGCTTACCCGGACCGGCCCCGGCACCCCTTTCGGGGGGGCGGGGGCGGGGCGCGCCCCCGCCCCGGCGGGCAACTTGGTGAAATTAGTAACAGTGGGAGACGGCCAATAGGAGCACCCG
>NZ_JBHVFE010000116.1:0-21659 GCF_042801945.1 Kitasatospora sp. NPDC057542 | reverse complement strand
GAACAAAGCGGTCCGGGGTTCCGTGCGTCCGGACCGCTTTGTTCCAGAGTCGGGACAACTTGGGGGCGTTTGGATCATCTTGTCCGATTTACTCTGGACCGTATGGCCGAGCACAAGAGGATCCCGAGCCGCCGCCGCAAAGTCCTGCGGACGGCCGCCTGCGCGTTCGCCGCGCTCGTCGTCCTCGGCGCCGGGGCGGCCCTCTTCGGGTACTTCAGGTTCAACGGCAACATCAGGAGCGTCGACATCGACGGCCGGCTCGGCGACGCCCGGCCGCCGGCCGCCACCGACGGCTCCTTCAACATCCTGGTGCTCGGCTCCGACTCGCGGGCCGGTGACAACGGTTCGATGGCCGGCGGGGACACCGGCGACACCGCCCGCTCGGACACCGCGATGGTGGTGCACATCAACCAGGACCACTCCCGCGCCCAGGTCGTCTCGATCCCGCGCGACACCCTGGTCACCCGCCCCGACTGCACCGACGCGGGCGGCAAGCCGGTGTCCGGTGCCAAGCACGCGATGTACAACAGCGCCTTCGAGAGCGGCGGCGCGGCCTGCGCGGTCAAGACCACCGAGCAGCTCACCGGGCTGCGGATGGACCACTACCTGCAGGTCGACTTCGCCGGCTTCGCCCGGGTCGTGGACGCGATAGGCGGGGCCACCGTGACCACCACGGTGGCCATCCACGACAAGGACAGCGGGCTCGACCTGCCGCCCGGCGAGCACCACCTGGACGGGCAGCAGGCGTTGGCCTTCGTGCGCACCCGGCACGGCGTCGGCGACGGCAGCGACCTCGGCCGGATCGAGCTCCAGAAGCAGATGGTGAGGTCGCTGCTGCAGCAGGTCGGGGGGACCGGGCTGTTCACCAACCCGGTCAAGCTGTGGTCGATCGGCGACACCGTGACCAGGAGCATCACCACCGACTCCGCGCTCGGCTCGGTGAACTCGCTGGTGGGGCTCGCCCAGGAGCTCAAAGGGATAGGCCCGGACCAGCTGAGCATGGTCACCCTGCCGGTGGAGACCGCCCCCGGCGACCCGAACCGGGTGGTCCAGCAGCAGCCGCAGGGCGGCCAGGTCTGGTCGGCGCTCAGGGCCGACCAGCCGTTCCCGTCGGCGGTCGTCTCCGCGCAGCCGGAGAACCCCGCCCAGGCCGCCCCCGGCGCGGCTCCCCCGAAGGCCGCGCCGGGCGCCGGGAAGGCCACCCGGAAGGCCGGCACAGGGCACTGAGCGCCGCCCGGAGCGTCCCCCGGAATATCCCCCGGAATATCCCCGGGTGGCCCCCGGTTTGGGAAGATGCGGCCGGTCCTGGCAGACTGGTCCGTCGGTCCCGGTTCACGTGCGGCGCTCCAGCCGCCGACCCGGTGCCCTCCCGAAACCTAGGAGATCCCCTTGAAGCCCAACGTTCACCCCGAGTACGTGGTCACCCGTGTGACCTGCACCTGTGGCGCCGAGTTCGTGACCCGCTCGACCGAGACCAGTGGCGAGATCCGCGCCGAGGTCTGCTCGCAGTGCCACCCGTTCTACACCGGCAAGCAGAAGATCCTCGACACCGGTGGCCGCGTGGCCCGCTTCGAGGCCCGCTTCGGCAAGCAGCACAGCGCGAAGGCCTAGCGCTCGCTCGGCGCCGGTTCCCGGTGCCCCCGTACTCGTTGTCGGGGGCGCTGGGAACCGGCGCCGTTCGCGTCCTCCCGCGCGTTCCCCACCCCAAACACGTTTCCGAGTCCCCGGGAAGAAGGCCACCCCCCATGTTCGAGGCAGTCGAAGAGCTCCTCGTCGAGCACGCCGACCTCGAGAAGAGGCTGGCCGACCCGTCCGTCCACGCCGACCAGGCCAACGCCCGCAAGCTGGCCAAGCGGTATGCCGAGCTGACCCCGATCACCCGGGTCTACCGGCAGTGGCGGCAGGCCGGCGAGGACATTGAGGCCGCGCGTGAACTCGCCGCCGAAGAACCGGAGTTCATCGCCGAGGTGAAGGACTCCGAGGCACGCCGGGACGAGCTCACCGAGGAACTGCGGGTGCTGCTGGTGCCGCGCGACCCGAGCGACGACAAGGACGTCATCCTGGAGATCAAGGCGGGCGAGGGCGGCGAGGAGTCCGCGCTGTTCGCCGGCGACCTGCTCCGGATGTACCTGCGCTATGCGGAGCGGATCGGCTGGAAGACCGAGGTCATCGACTCCAACGAGTCCGACCTCGGCGGCTACAAGGACGTCTCGGTGGCCGTGAAGACCAAGGGCAACACCGAGCCCGGCCAGGGCGTCTGGGCCCGGCTGAAGTACGAGGGCGGCGTGCACCGCGTGCAGCGCGTCCCCGCCACCGAGTCGCAGGGCCGCATCCACACCTCCGCGGCGGGCGTGCTGGTCACCCCCGAGGCGGAGGAGGTCGAGGTCGAGATCGTCGCCAACGACCTGCGGATCGACGTCTACCGCTCCTCCGGCCCCGGCGGCCAGTCGGTCAACACCACCGACTCCGCGGTCCGGATCACCCACCTGCCGACCGGTATCGTGGCGTCCTGCCAGAACGAGAAGAGCCAGCTCCAGAACAAGGAGCAGGCGATGCGCATCCTGCGTTCGCGGCTGCTGGCCGCCGCGCAGGAGGAGGCCGAGCGGGAGGCCTCGGACGCGCGCCGCAGCCAGGTCCGTACGGTGGACCGCTCCGAGCGGATCCGGACGTACAACTACCCCGAGAACCGCATCTCGGACCACCGCACCGGATTCAAGGCGTACAACCTGGACCAGGTCCTGGACGGCGACCTGAACGCGGTGATCCAGTCCTGCGTCGACAAGGACGCGGCGGCCAAGCTCGCCGCAGCCCAAGAGAACTGAGACCGGCGCGCCCCAGCCCGCGTTTCGCCCGAAGCCGGAGCGCAGAAACAAGAGGTCGTACGGATGAACCTGCTGCTCGCCGAGGTGGCCCAGGCCACCCAGCGGTTGGCCGCGGCCGGCGTGCCGTCGCCGCGCTTCGACGCGGAGGAGCTCGCCGCCTACGTCCACAACGTCAAGCGCAGCCAGCTGCACACGGTGAAGGACGCCGACTTCGACGCCCGCTACTGGGAGGCGGTCTCCCGCCGGGAGGCGCGCGAACCGCTCCAGCACATCACCGGGCGGGCGTTCTTCCGCTACCTCGAACTGGAGGTCGGCCCCGGGGTGTTCGTGCCCCGGCCGGAGACCGAGACGGTCGTCGAGTGGGCGATAGACGCGGTGCGCGACATGGACGTGGCCGAGCCGCTGGTGGTGGACCTGTGCTCCGGCTCCGGCGCGATCGCCCTCGCCCTCGCCCAGGAGCTGCCGCGCTCGACCGTGCACGCCTTCGAACTGGACGAGGGCGCGCTGGAGTACACCCGGCGCAACATCGAGGCCAGCCCCGACCGCGCCCGGGTCACCCTGCACGCCAGTGACGCCACCAAGGCCTTCGAGGACGACCGCTCCTGGGACGGCCGCTTCGACCTGGTCATCTCCAACCCGCCGTACATCCCGCTCACCGAGTGGGAGTATGTCGCGCCGGAGGCTCGCGACCACGACCCGCAGATGTCGCTGTTCTCCGGCGAGGACGGCCTGGACACCATCCGCGGCATCGAGCGGGTCGCGGCCCGACTGCTGCGCCCGGGCGGCGCGGTGGTGATCGAGCACGCCGACCAGCAGGGCGGCCAGGTGCCGTGGATCTTCAACGAGGAACACGGCTGGACGGACACCGCCGACCACCGCGACCTGAACAACCGGCCCCGCTTCACGACCGCCCGGAGGGTCGGGTCGTGAAGGATCGAGCGCCGTACGACCGCCCGGAGGGTCGGGTCGTGAAGGATCGAGCGCCGTACGACCGCCCGGAGGGTCGGGTCGTGAACACCGAGCACCGTACGACCGCCCGGAGGGTCGGGTCGTGAACACCGAGCACCGTACGACGGCGCGTAAGGCTGCGCTGTAACGCCATGAGCCACTCCGGAAGGGGACCGCACCGATGAGCCGCCGCTACGACTGTGCCGATGCCGGGGACCGCGCCACCGGTCTGCGCGAGGCCGCCTCGGCCATCCGACGCGGCGAACTCGTCGTACTGCCCACCGACACCCTGTACGGGGTCGGTGCGGACGCCTTCTCCCCGGAGGCCGTCGCCGAGCTGATGGCCGCCCGTGGCCGCGGCCGCAACACGCCCTCGCCGGTGCTGGTCGGCTCGCCGACCACCCTGCACGGCCTGGTCACCGACTTCTCCGAGCAGGCCTGGGAGCTGGTCGACGCCTTCTGGCCCGGCGGGCTCACCCTGGTCGCCCGGCACCAGCCCTCGCTGCGCTGGGACCTCGGTGACACCCGCGGCACCGTCGCGGTCCGGATGCCGCTGCACCCGGCCGCCATCGAGCTGCTGAACGCCACCGGCCCGCTGGCCGTCTCCAGCGCCAACCGGATCGGCGGGGCCGCCCCGCTGACCTGCGACGAGGCGCAGGCCCAGCTCGGCGACGCGATCTCGGTCTACCTGGACGGCGGGGCGGCCGAGGACTCCGCCACCTCGTCGATCGTCGACGTCACCGGCAAGGTCCCGGTCCTGCTGCGGGCCGGTGCGATCAGCGTCGAGCAGCTGAGGGAGGTCGTCCCCGACCTGGAGGCCGGCAGTTGACGCCCACCGCCTCGCTCCACGCCGGGCCGGGCATAGCGCCGTACCTGAGCGTGGGCCCCAGGCCGCTGGACCACTTCCGGATCCTGTTCGTCTGTACCGGGAACATCTGCCGATCGCCGATCGCCGAGCGGTTGACCCGGCGTGAGCTGGACACCCGGCTGAGCCCCCGGGTGGCCGGGCGGATCCTGGTCGAGAGCGCCGGCACCTGGGGCCACGAGGGCGCGCCGATGGAGGACCACGCCGCGACCGTGCTCGACGAGTACGGCGCCGACAGCGGCGGCTTCACCGGCCGCGAGCTGCTGGACGAGCACGTGGTCGAGGCGGACCTGGTGCTCACCGCGACGCTGGACCACCGCGCCCAGGTGATCTCGATGGGCCACGAGGCGGGGCTGCGCACCTTCACGCTGAAGGAGTTCACCCGCCTGGTGCGGACGATAGACCCGGGCACCCTGCCGGACCCGCGGCGCGGCGCCGACGTCACCGAGCGGGCCCGCGCGCTGGTCCGGGCGGCCGCCGCGCTGCGCGGCTGGCTGCTGGCCGCCACGCCGGAGTCGGACGAGCTGGAGGACCCGTACGGGGCGCCGATCGGCATGTTCCGCAACTGCGGCGAGGAGATATTCCACGCGGTCGACCCGGTGGTCACCGCGCTCACCGGGGTTCCCGCGCCGCGCTGACGGGCCGGACGAGTCCTGGCGCCGAACGGGGCCGTCCGGCCGCGGCTCGACGGGCCGGGCGGCGGCAGCGGCCCTACGCTGGGTGACACAGTCCCCGCAGCGCCCGGGAGCCCCGCCATGACCGTCACCGATGCCGAGACCGGCCCGACCACGACGACCGGGCGCCCGTGGGCGTCCGAGGCGCTGCACCGGGCGGATCCGCAGCTGGCCGACCTGCTGGCCGCGGAGGCCGAGCGGCGCGCCGAGACGATCCAGCTGCTGGCGGGGGAGAACCTGACCACCCCCGCGGTCCTGGCGGCGCTCACCGGCCCGCTGATCGACAAGTACGCCGAGGGCTACCCGGGCCGCCGGCACCACACCGGCTGCGCGCTGGCGGATGCCGCCGAGCTGTTGGCGATCGACCGGGCCCGCGAGCTGTTCGCCGCCCCGCACGCCAACGTCCAGCCGCGGTCGGTGACTTCGGCGATGCTGGCGGCGTACGCGGCGCTGCTGCGGCCCGGCGACGGGGTGCTGGCGATGTCGCTGGAGCACGGCGGCCACCTCAGCTGCGGCTCGCGCGCCAACTTCTCCGGGCGCTGGTTCGCCTTCACCGGCTACGGGGTGCGCGAGGACGACGGGCTGATCGACCTCGACCAGGTCCGTGACCTGGCCCGGCAGCACCGCCCCAAGGCCATCGTGGCGGGCTCGATCTCGCACCCCCGGCACCCGGACTGGGCGGCGTTCCGGGAGATCGCCGACGAGGTGGACGCCTACCTGATCGTCTCCGCCGCGCAGACCACCGGACTGATCGCGGCCGGGGTGGCGCCTTCCCCGGTGCCGTACGCGGACGTCACCGTGGCGGCCACCCACAAGCTGCTGCGCGGTCCGCGCGGCGGGCTGCTGCTGTGCACTGCGGAGCTGGCCGAGCGGATCGACCGGGCGGTGTTCCCGTTCAGCCAGGGCGGCGCGGCGATGAACGAGGTGGCCAGCAAGGCGGTGGCCCTCGCGCAGGCCTCCCGGGCCGAATACCGGGCGTACGCGCAGCGGACGGTGTCCGGGGCCCGGGTGCTCGCCGAAGGGCTCGCAGAGGCCGGTGTGCACCCGTTGACGGGCGGTACCGACACCCACCTGGTGACCGCCGACGTGAGCCCGCTCGGGGTGACCGGCGCGGAGGCCGAGCGGCGCTGCGCGGCGGCCGGGCTGCTGCTCGGCAAGTGCGCGCTGCCGTACGACCCGGCGCCGGCCGCCGAGGCCTCCGGCATCCGGCTGGGCACGGGCACGGTGACCAGCCAGGGGATGGGGGAGCCGGAGCTGGCCGAGATCGCCGGGCTGATCGCGCGGGTGCTCGCCGGGGGCGCGGTCGCCCCGGCCGCGGCGCGGGTGCGGGAACTGGCGCTGTCCTTCGCCGGCCGGGCCTGACGGAGATCCTTCGCGGGTATCGGAATCTCCTACCCGGGAGGGCGAACCGCGATGCACGGTCCCGGCGTCCGACTCAATAAGGTGTGTGCCGTGGCGACGCACCTCGAACCCCGGGAAGGCAGGGGAGTACCTTCGGTACTTCCCCGTTCGACAGTGATGCAGGAGGCCAGTGGTGCGTGAGTATCTGCTGGTGCTGTTCTGCACGGCCGCGGTCACCTACCTGCTGACCGGCCCGGTCCGGAAGTTCGCCATCGCGGCCGGCGCCATGCCGCCGGTGCGTGCCCGCGACGTGCACCGCGAGCCCACGCCGCGGCTCGGCGGCATCGCGATGTTCGGCGGGCTGTGCGCGGGCATCCTGGTCGCCTCGCAGCTCGACAACCTGAGCAAGGTGTTCTCGCAGGGCACCGACATCCGCGCGCTGCTGTCCGGCGCCGGGATCATGTTCCTGCTCGGGGTGCTCGACGACAAGTGGGGCGTGGACGCGCTGGTGAAGCTCGGCGGCCAGATGATCGCCGCCGGTGTGATGGTCTGGCAGGGCGTGACGGTGATCACCCTCCCGGTGCCCGGCGTCGGCCCGGTCGCGGTGAGCCCGACCCAGGGCATGGTCATCTCGGTCACCCTGGTCGTCGTCATGGTCAACGCGGTGAACTTCATCGACGGTCTGGACGGCCTGGCCGGCGGCATGGTCTGCATCGCCGCGATGGCCTTCTTCCTGTACAGCTACCGGCTCTGGTACGGCTACACGATCTCCGACGCGGCCCCCGCCGTGCTGTTCAGCGTGCTGCTGATCGGCATGTGCCTGGGCTTCCTGGCGCACAACATGCACCCCGCGCGGATCTTCATGGGCGACTCCGGCTCGATGATGCTGGGCCTGATGCTGGCCGTCGCCGCGATCTCGATCACCGGCCGGGTCGACCCGGACCTGATCAACAACGAGACCGGTTCGCAGACCGCCACCGTGCACGCCCTGGTGCCGATCTACATCCCGCTGCTGCTGCCGCTGACGGTCATCGCGCTGCCGCTGGCCGACCTCCTGCTCGCGGTGGTGCGCCGGACCTGGGCCGGCCAGTCCCCGTTCGCCGCGGACAAGCGACACCTGCACCACCGGCTGCTCCAGGTCGGCCACTCGCACAGCCGCGCCGTACTGATCATGTACTTCTGGGCCGCGCTGATCGCCTTCGGCTCGGTGGCCTTCTCGGTGACCAACACCGGCCGCACCGTCGTCCTGACGCTCGCCGGGCTCTGCCTGGTCGGCATGGTGGTGCTGCTCACCCCCCGGTTCCGGCCGCGCGCCCCGCGGGCGGTGCAGTCCTTCGTCCCCCCGCGCTACCGCCAGCAGCAGACCGGTCCGATGGCCGAACTGTCGGCGAAGGACAAGCAACTCCTCGGTGAAGCCGGCCGGGACTCCGGCATGGGCTCCACCGCGACCGGCCATCACCACAAGGCCACCGGCCGCCGCTGACAAAGGAGTTGATGTTCGCTCACATCGGCTTCACCCGAACGGCGGATCCGTTGCGCCGTTGGTGTGACAGGTGCCACACATTCATGGTAAAGCTCGCATCAAATAGTTTGTGATACCGTTCACGAGTACCGAGAACACGCCGAAAGACCTAGCAGGTGGATGACTTCCGTCCCTGTCGGTCTCCCTCCCCGGGCCCGCCGCTCCAGCGGGCGGCCCGCGGCGACGCCTCGGTCGGTGTCACCCCGCCACCGCTGTGCCCGTCCCCCCGCCACATCGACATGCCGCCGGAGCTGCCGACATGCCGTCCACCGACGCCCGGATCCTCCGAGGCGCCGCGATTCCCACTGCGGCCGCCGGGATCATCGCCATGGCGATCTCTTTCGCCGTCGCCGGTGGGAAGGGCCTGCTCGGCGCCCTGTTCGGCGTGCTGCTCGTGATGGCCTTCTTCAGTTCCGGCCAGGTCGCGCTCGACCGGCTGACCAGGTCGAACCCGCAGATCATGATGGCCGCGGCGCTCCTGGTGTACACCACGCAGATCCTGCTGGTCGGCATCGTGCTCGCGGTCTTCAAGAACACCGAGCTCTTCAACCGGCAGGCCTTCGCGTTCACCCTGCTCGGCTGCGCCCTGATCTGGACGGGCTTCCAGGTGCGCGGTGCGCTCAAGGCCAAGACCTTCTACGTCGACCCCGACGCCTCCGAAAAGAAGGGCGACAAGCCCTCCGACAAGGGGCGTCAACAGTGACGAGGCCCAACTGTCCCCCCAACGAGGGGGGCGGTGTTTATGCCGCGCTGACGGGCTGCTATCGTCCGTCGCAACAACGGAGTACGGGAAGAGGCCTGGTCTGTCCGCACGGCGGACCGATCGCCCCCCGGATCCGCGCAGTCTTCGATGATCCCGCTTCGGTGCAGTGCACTGACGTGCGGGGTCGGCGAGAAACCCATCAAGTTCCAGTGCCGCTCCGTGGTCGCAGGCCACGCCGACACAGCGAGGTTGCCGTAACCATGCGTCACGACGAAGGAGTCCGTGGTGAGTGCTGAACTCACGTCCCTCGCCTCAGGCAGTTGCCACTTCGGGGACGCTGGCTGCGGCTTCCCGGCCCCGGGCCTGAACGAGTTCCAGTTCGAGCCGATTTTCTCGATCGGCAGCTTCGAGTTCAACAAGCCGATGCTGCTCTCGATCATCGTGGCCGCGCTGGTCGTCGTGTTCTTCTGGGCCGCGTTCGCCAAGCCGAAGCTGGTCCCGGGCAAGCTGCAGCTGGTCGGTGAGATCGGCTACGACTTCGTCAAGCGCTCCATCGTGCTGGAGACGATCGGCAAAAAGGGCGAGAAGTACGTCCCGATGCTGGTCTCGATGTTCTTCTTCGTGTGGCTGCTGAACATCATGTCGGTCATCCCGTTCGCCCAGTTCCCGGTGACGGCGGCGATCGCGTTCCCGGCCGGTCTGGCCGCGGTCGTGTGGATCACCTACATGACGCTGACCTTCAAGAAGCACGGTTTCGTCGGCGGTCTCAAGAACCTCTGCTGGCCCTCGGGCATCCCCGGCTGGGTCATGTTCATCCTGGTGCCGATCGAGTTCTTCTCGAACATCTTCGTGCGCCCCTTCACGCTCGCGGTCCGAGCCTTCGCGAACATGTTCGCCGGCCACCTGCTGATCGTGATGTTCTCCATCGCCTCCTGGTACCTGCTCAGCCCGACCCTGGGCGCGCTGTACGGCTCGGCCTCCTTCATCGTCGCCGTCGGCCTGACCGCCTTCGAGCTTCTGGTCCAGTTCCTGCAGGCCTACATCTTCGTGATGCTGGCCAGCAGCTACATCGCCGGTGCCCTGGAAGAGGCGCACTGAGCCAGGGGCTGCGGCCCTCCTGAACCACCCCCGGAACGCCCGGTGGCCAATCACCACCGGATCACCATCCCCGCAAAGGACACATTGCAATGAGCATGCTCGCTGAGGTCGGCGTCTACGGTTCCGTCGCTTCCATCGGCTACGGCCTCGCCGCGATCGGCCCCGGCATCGGTGTCGGTCTCATCTTCGGTAACGGTGTCCAGGCCATGGCCCGTCAGCCCGAGGCCGCCGGCCTGATCCGTTCCAACATGTTCATCGGCTTCGCGCTGACCGAGGCGCTCGCCCTCATCGGCATCGTCATGCCGTTCGTCTTCGGCCAGGGCCCCAAGTAATTCCCGCCGTAGACCCTTCGAGGAAGGTCCAGATATGAGCATCGCGGCTCACCTCGCGGAGGAGGGGGAGATCATGAACCCCCTTCTGCCCGCATGGCCCGAGATCATCATCGGCCTGCTCTGCTTCTTCATCGTCTTCGGGATCCTCGGCAAGAAGCTCCTCCCCAGCATCGAGAAGGTGCTGTCGGAGCGCCGGGACGCGATCGAGGGCGGGATGGAGCGCGCCGAGGCCGCCCAGGCGGAGGCCCAGGCCCTGCTTGAGCAGTACCGCGCCGAGCTCGCCGAGGCGCGCCACGAGGCTGCCCGCATCGTCGAGCAGGCTCGCGAGCAGGGTGCCGCCCAGCTCGCCGAGATGCGCGAGGAGGGCCAGCGCCAGCGCGAGGCCATCGTCGCCGCCGGTCACGCCCAGATCGAGGCTGACAAGAAGCAGGCGACTGCCGCCCTGCGCCAGGACGTGGGCTCGCTGGCCACCCAGCTGGCGTCCCGCATCGTGGGTGAGTCCCTGGAGGACCACGCCCGGCAGAGCGGTGTGATCGACCGTTTCCTGGATGAGCTGGAGGCCAAGGCCACCGTTGCTCAGGGTGCGGCCAAGTGATCGGCGCCAGCCGCGAGGCCCTCGCCGCCGGTCGGCAGAACCTGGAGAGCCTGACCGACTCCACCTCGGTGGACGCGGCCAAGCTCGCCGAGGAGCTCACCGCCGTCACGGCCGTCCTGGACCGTGAGGTGTCGCTGCGCCGAGTCCTGACCGACCCGTCCCGGTCGGGCCAGGACAAGGCCCAGCTGGTCACCTCGCTGCTGACCGGTCAGGTCTCCGGCGAGGCCGTCGACCTGGTCTCCGGTCTGGTCCGGTCCCGCTGGTCGGGCTCGCGCGACCTGGTGGACGCGACCGAGGAACTCGCCGCGTACGCCGAGATCATCGCCGCGGACAAGGCCGGCTCCCTGGACGACGTCGAGGACGAGCTCTTCCGCTTCGGTCGGGTGGTGAGCGGTTCGCACGAGCTGCGGGCCGCGCTGACCGAGCCGAAGGCCGGTGCCGTCGCGAAGGCCGAGCTGATCAAGAAGCTGCTCGGCGGCCGCGCCAACGCCGGCACCGTCCGGCTGGTCACCGCCCTCGTCAACGTGCCGCGTGGCCGTAGCCTGGAGCAGGGCCTTGAGTCCTACTCGAAGCTCGCCGCCGCGCGCCGCGGCCGCGTGGTGGCCCTGGTCACCAGTGCGGTGCCGCTGTCGGACACCCAGAAGGAGCGCCTGTCCGGTGCTCTGGGCCGGATGTACGGCCGCCAGGTCCACCTGAACATCGACGTCGACCCCGAGGTCGTCGGCGGCGTCCGGGTGCAGATCGGCGACGAGATCATCAACGGCACCGTGTCGAGCCGCCTTGAGGGCGCTCGCCAGTCGCTCGAAGGCTGAGCACCGAAGCAGCACATCCGACCCTCGGTCGGGAAACCGGCTCCCCAAGGAGCCGGCACATCGTACGGCCGGTTCGGAAGACCCGGCCGAGAGTCGAATACTTGCGGCCCTCAATGGCGGGCCGAGGATCGCAAACTAGGAGAGCAGGGAAGCCTGATGGCGGAGCTTACGATCCGTCCGGAGGAGATCCGGGACGCGCTGGCCGACTTTGTCCAGTCGTACCAGCCGGACGCCGCTTCTGTGGAAGAGGTCGGCACGGTCACTGACGCGGCGGACGGCATCGCGCATGTCGAGGGCCTGCCCTCGGTCATGGCGAACGAGCTGCTGAGGTTCGAGGACGGCACGCTCGGCCTCGCGCTGAACCTCGACACCCGTGAGATCGGTGTCGTCGTCCTCGGTGAGTTCGGCGGTATCGAAGAGGGCCAGACCGTGCGCCGCACCGGCGAGGTCCTCTCGGTTCCGGTCGGCGACGGCTACCTCGGCCGTGTCGTGGACCCGCTGGGCAACCCGATCGACGGCCTGGGCGACATCGCCGCCACCGGTCGCCGCGCCCTGGAGCTGCAGGCCCCCGGCGTCATGGCCCGCAAGTCGGTCAAGCAGCCGCTGCAGACCGGCATCAAGGCCATCGACGCGATGACCCCGATCGGCCGCGGCCAGCGCCAGCTGATCATCGGTGACCGCCAGACCGGCAAGACCGCGGTGGCCGTCGACACGATCATCAACCAGCGCGACAACTGGCGCTCGGGCGACCCGGAGAAGCAGGTCCGCTGCATCTACGTCGCCGTGGGCCAGAAGGGCTCCACCATCGCGTCCGTCCGTGGCGCCCTGGAGGAGGCCGGCGCGCTGGAGTACACCACCATCGTGGCCGCTCCCGCCTCCGACCCGGCCGGCTTCAAGTACCTCGCCCCGTACACCGGTTCGGCCATCGGCCAGGAGTGGATGTACGACGGCAAGCACGTCCTGATCATCTTCGACGACCTGTCGAAGCAGGCCGAGGCCTACCGCTCCGTCTCCCTGCTGCTGCGCCGCCCGCCGGGCCGCGAGGCCTACCCGGGTGACGTCTTCTACCTGCACTCCCGCCTGCTGGAGCGCTGCGCCAAGCTGAACGACGCCCTGGGCGGCGGCTCGATGACCGGTCTGCCGATCATCGAGACCAAGGCCAACGACGTCTCGGCGTACATCCCGACCAACGTCATCTCCATCACCGACGGCCAGTGCTTCCTGGAGTCCGACCTGTTCAACGCCGGCATCCGCCCGGCCGTGAACGTCGGTATCTCGGTCTCCCGCGTCGGTGGCTCCGCCCAGATCAAGGCCATGCGCTCGGTCGCCGGCCGTCTGCGCCTGGACCTCGCCCAGTACCGTGAGCTGGAGGCCTTCGCCGCCTTCGGTTCCGACCTGGACGCGGCCTCCAAGGCCCAGCTGGAGCGCGGTGCGCGCATGGTCGAGCTGCTGAAGCAGGGCCAGTACCAGCCGTTCCCGGTCGAGGAGCAGGTCGTCTCCATCTGGGCCGGCACCACCGGCAAGATGGACGACGTCCCGGTCGCCGAGATCCGCCGCTTCGAGCGCGAGTTCCTGGACCACGTCCGCCTGCAGCACAAGGACCTGCTCGCCGGCATCGTCGAGACCGGTCTGCTGGCCGACGGCACCGTCGACGCGCTGACCAGCGCGATCGAGGCCTTCAAGCAGGGTTACCAGACCGCTGACGGCAAGCTGCTCTCCGAGCAGGCCTGAGTCCGGTAGCGAGGGAAAGGACGTAACGACCCATGGGAGCACAGCTTCGGGTCTACAAGCGCCGGATCCGCTCTGTCACCGCGACGAAGAAGATCACCAAGGCGATGGAGATGATCTCCGCGTCGCGCATCGTCAAGGCGCAGCGCGCGGTGGCCGCCTCCACTCCGTACGCCGATGAGCTCACCCGGGCGGTGACGGCGGTGGCCACCCGGTCCAACGCCAAGCACCCGCTCACCACCGAGAACCCGGACGCCAAGCGCGCCGCCGTCCTGCTGATCACGGCGGACCGCGGCCTGGCGGGCGGCTACTCGACCAACGCCATCAAGGCCGCCCAGACGCTCACCGAGCGCCTGCGGTCCGAGGGCAAGGACGTGGTGACGTACATCATCGGCCGCAAGGGCGTCTCGTACTACACGTTCCGCGGTCTGACGATCGCGGACTCGTGGACGGGGTTCTCGGACAAGCCGACCTACGGTGACGCGAAGACCGTGGCGGCCGACCTGATCGAGGCCTTCACGGCCGAGACCGGCGGCGTGGACGAGCTCCACCTGATCTCGACCGAGTTCGTGTCCATGCTGACGCAGAACGCGGTGGAGGCGCGGCTGCTGCCGCTGAAGCTGGACGAGGTCCAGCTCAGCGACCAGACGCCGGCCAAGTCGGAGATCTTCCCGCTGTACGACTTCGAGCCGTCGGCGGAGGGCGTCCTGGACGCGCTTCTGCCGCGGTACGTCGAGAGCCGGATCTACAACGCGCTGCTGCAGTCGGCTGCTTCCGAGCACGCCGCCCGCCGCCGCGCGATGAAGAGCGCGACGGACAACGCCGGCGAGCTCATCAAGTCGCTCACGCGGCTTGCCAACTCGGCCCGCCAGGCCGAGATCACCCAGGAAATCAGCGAGATCGTCGGTGGCGCCAACGCGCTCGCTGACGCGAGCCGCGGGAGCGAATGAGTATGACCACCACTGTTGAGCCGACCACGGCGACGGGCCGCGTCGCGCGGGTCATCGGCCCGGTCGTCGACGTGGAGTTCCCCGTCGACGCGATCCCGGACATGTACAACGCCCTGCACGTCGAGGTGGACAACCCCGACGGCACGGGCAAGAAGACCCTGACCCTTGAGGTCGCCCAGCACCTCGGCGACGGCATGGTCCGCGGCATCTCGATGCAGCCGACCGACGGCCTGGTCCGCGGTTCGCAGGTCACCGACACCGGTGCCGCGATCTCCGTCCCGGTCGGCCAGATCACCAAGGGCAAGGTGTTCAACGCCCTCGGTGACGTGCTGAACGTGGACCAGGCGGAGTTCGACAAGCAGGTCGAGGTCCGCTGGCCGATCCACCGCAAGGCCCCCGAGTTCAAGGACCTCGAGTCCAAGACCGAGATGTTCGAGACCGGCATCAAGGTCATCGACCTGCTCACCCCGTACGTCCAGGGTGGCAAGATCGGTCTGTTCGGTGGTGCCGGTGTCGGCAAGACCGTTCTGATCCAGGAGATGATCTACCGCGTCGCCGAGAACTTCGGTGGTGTGTCGGTGTTCGCCGGTGTCGGCGAGCGCACCCGTGAGGGCAACGACCTCATCGACGAGATGGTCGACTCGGGCGTTCTGGACAAGACCGCGCTGGTCTTCGGCCAGATGGACGAGCCGCCGGGCACCCGTCTGCGCGTCGCGCTGTCCGCGCTGACCATGGCGGAGTACTTCCGTGACGTCGAGAAGCAGGACGTGCTCCTCTTCATCGACAACATCTTCCGGTTCACCCAGGCCGGTTCCGAGGTGTCGACCCTGCTCGGCCGCATGCCCTCCGCGGTGGGCTACCAGCCGAACCTGGCCGACGAGATGGGCCTCCTGCAGGAGCGCATCACCTCGACCCGCGGTCACTCGATCACCTCGATGCAGGCGATCTACGTCCCCGCGGACGACCTGACCGACCCGGCGCCGGCCACCACCTTCGCCCACCTGGACGCGACCACCGTTCTGTCGCGTCCGATCTCGGAGAAGGGCATCTACCCGGCCGTCGACCCGCTGGACTCGACGTCCCGCATCCTCGACCCGCGGTACATCGCGCAGACCCACTACGACACGGCCATCCGTATCAAGGGGATCCTGCAGAAGTACAAGGACCTCCAGGACATCATCGCGATCCTCGGTATCGACGAGCTGTCCGAAGAGGACAAGATCACGGTGCACCGTGCCCGTCGCATCGAGCGCTTCCTCTCGCAGAACACCTACGTGGCGAAGCAGTTCACCGGTGTCGAGGGTTCGACCGTGCCGCTGTCGGAGACCATCGAGGCCTTCAACGCGATCGCGGACGGCAAGTACGACTCCGTCCCGGAGCAGGCCTTCTTCATGTGCGGTGGCATCGAGGACCTCGAGAAGAACGCCGCCGAGCTGGCGAAGAAGTAATCGCGGCCGGTAGCAGCTGTGCGTGACCGTGAGGGGTGGGCCCCAGCCCTGGGACCCACCCCTCACGTCGCATCGGCTGTGATTCCGGTCAAATCCGTGCCGCCGGTTTCATGCCGGAGGCGCGGGGCCGTTATTCTTACCGAAACTCCCGAGTAATCGGGCGTTGCATGAGCCTAGGAGCCCACGTTGGCTGAGCTGCACGTCGAGCTGGTCGCAGCCGACCGCAAGGTGTGGTCCGGTGCGGCCACCATCGTCGTCGCCCGTACGGCCTCCGGTGACACCGGCATCATGCCGGGCCACACCCCGGTGCTGAGCGTGCTGGAGACCGGTCCCGTCACCATCCGCACGGCGGACGGCGGCACCGTGATCGCCGCGGTGCACGGCGGCTTCATCTCCTTCGCCGACAACAAGCTGTCTCTGCTCGCGGAGATCGCCGAGCTGGCGGACGAGATCGATGTCGCGCGTGCCGAGCGCGCACTGGACAAGGCCAAGGCGGACCTGGACGCGCACGCCGAGCGGCGTGCCGAGGTCCGTCTGTTCGCGGCGCGCGGCCTCAAGGCCCACGCCTGAGTGCGCCGGACCCCGGCTTAGCGGGGTCGACCGACGGTCCCGGGGACGCGTGAGCGTGACCCCGGGACTGTCGTCGTAGTTGGTAGGTCAGCGCGGTCGCTTGATACGACCGTTACGGGGAACGCGGGTAGCGAGGAGGTAGGTGAGCATGGTCCTCGCGCTTGTGGTGTGTGCGGCGGTCGTGGCCCTGGGTGTGATCGGGCTGATGGCCTTCGCCGTCCGGCGCCGCCTGATCCAGCGGGTCGGCGGCACCTTCGACTGCAGTTACCGCCTCAAAATGCCGGCCGACGCCTCGACGCAGCCCGACCTCGACGAGAACGGCAAGCCCACCTCCGCCCCGGTCCCCCCGACCGACGGCAAGGGGTGGGTTTTTGGTATCGGCCGCTACAGCGGTGACTCGATCGAGTGGTTCCGGGTCTTCTCGTACGCCCCACGGCCGCGCAAGGTGCTGCCGCGCCGGGAGATCGAGGTGCTCGGCCGGCGCTACCCGGAGGGCCAGGAGGAGCTGGCGCTGCTGTCCGGCTCGGTGGTGCTGCGCTGCCTGCACAGCGGGGCCCCGCTGGAGCTGGCGATGAGCGAGGACGCGCTGACCGGCTTCCTGGCCTGGCTGGAGGCGGCCCCGCCCGGGCAGAGGGTCAACGTCGCGTAGCGACGAGACCCTCGGGATGGGGGCGCCCCCGGCCGGAGGCTGGGGGAGGGTCAACGTCGCGTAGCGACGAGACCCTCGGGACGGGGGAGGGTCGATACCGCGTAGGGGCGTTCGGACGCGGGGTTAACGCCGCCTAACCCGGCGGCTAGTCTGGCCGCATGGTCAATCTGACGCGCATCTACACCCGTACCGGCGATGACGGCACCACCGCGCTCGGCGACATGAGCCGGACCAGCAAGACCGATCCGAGACTGATCGCGTACGCGGACGCCAACGAGGCCAACGCCGCGATCGGGGTGGCCCTGGCCGTCGGGGAGCTGCCGGAGGACATGACGGCGGTGCTCGTCCGGGTCCAGAACGACCTGTTCGACGTCGGCGCCGACCTGTCCACCCCGGTGGTGGAGGACCCGAAGTACCCGCCGCTGCGGGTGCTGCAGTCCTACATCGACCGGCTGGAGACGGACTGCGACGAGTACCTGGCGCGGGTGGAGAAGCTGCGCAGCTTCATCCTGCCCGGCGGCACGCCGGGGGCGGCCCACCTGCACCTGGCCTGCACGGTGGTGCGGCGGGCCGAGCGCTCGACCTGGTCGGCGATCGCGGAGCACGGCGACAGCGTCAACCCGCTGACCGCGAAGTACCTCAACCGGCTCTCCGACCTGCTGTTCATCCTGGCCCGGGTGGCCAACAAGGAGCGCGGCGACGTGCTCTGGGTCCCGGGCGAGAACCGCTAGGACGCCGCTCAGGGCACAGACCGAGGGCCCGTTCCCGGACCGCTCCCCCGCGGGAGTCCGGGGACGGGCCCTCGGCGCCTCAGGGCCGTTCGGCCGGGGTGCGGGCGGGGGCGGTGTCGGCGAGGGTCCGCTCGGTGACCACCCGGCCGCTCTCGACCACCACCCCGGCCGGCGCCTCCTTGGGCCAGAGCGAGTAGCAGCCGGCCACGATCACGTTGATGACGGCCGCGAGGCCCAGCTTGAGGTACCACTGGGCGAAGGTGCCGAAGTGGGCGGACCCCGCGGAGAGCGGGACGAGCAGGGTGATCAGGCTCAGTGTGACCGCCGCCGATACGACGGTCCGGCCGGCGACCTGCCACTCGTACCTGGTCCGCTCCGGCCCGTACTTCGGCGAGGGCAGCGGCTTGGGGCCGCCGGCGAAGCGGTACTGGAAGTGCCGGTCGGCCCAGCGGACCAGCGAGGGGCCGTAGCCGATCGAGAAGCCCGCGTAGCTCGCGGCCAGGGCGTGCGTCCAGCTCGCGGTGGCGCCGCCGCGCAGGTCGAGGACGGTGAGCGCGTACAGGGTGAGGTCCACCACCGGCAGGCCGATCAGCAGCGCGGTGCTGGTGCGGCGCCACCGGAGCAGGTAGCGGGCGGCGAGCCCGAGGCCGAGCAGGATCCAGAAGGAGACCTCGGCCGCGACGATGAGGGTGACGATCACGTTCTGCTCCCGGACGATTCGGTGGTGCTTCCAGGCTGGCGCGCGGGCGCGCCGGTGTCGTCGTCGCGCGGTGCCGTCCGGGACTGCATCTTTCGATGTAGCGGGCTCCTCCGCGGACCGGAGACGGGCGGGCCGTCCGGGATGGTGGGATGGGGCACGTGCCCCTCCCGTTCCCCGTCCTCCCCCCGCGCCGGCAGGACCAGCTGATCGCCCTCTCCGGGCTGCTCGGCGGCACGGTGCTGATCGTCTTCAAGGTGTACGACCGGGCCGACCGGGTGCCGCTGTGGGCGGTGCTGGCGCCGATGCTGGTGATGGCGGGGCTGGAACTGGTCCGGCGCACGCGGCCGGTGCTGGCGGTGTCGGTCGGCGGGCTGGCCTTCGCGGGGAGCCTGTTCGCCGGCAGCCTGGTGGCGACGCTGATCATGTACACCGACCTGCTGTACGCGGCGGTGATCTACGGCAGCCCGCGGATGTCCCGGGTGCTGCACCTGACCGGCGGGGCCACGGTGCTGACGCTCTCCACCCTGGCGGCGATCTACAGCGGCACCTCCGCCGCGCTGCTGGTGGTGGTGGCCAGTTCGCTGGTCTTCCTGGGCCCGGTGTGGACCGGCGACGTGGTGCGCAAGCACCGGCAGGAGGCGGAGGCCGAGCGGCTGCGGGCGGAACAGACCGCGCTGCTCTCGGAGCTGGACCGGCGCGAGGCGATCGGCGCCGAACGGGCGCGGATGGCACGGGAGTTGCACGACGTGGTGGCCAACCACCTGTCGGCGATCGCGATCCACGCCACCGGCGCGCAGTCGGTGGCCAGGCGTCGGAACCTGCCCGAGGACGATCCTCTGGTGGAGGTGCTGGCGGTGATCCGGGAGAACAGCGTCCAGGGATTGGCCGAAATGCGTCGCATGATCGGACTGCTCCGGGACAGCGGCGGGGGAGAGGTGGACGAGTCGTACGCGGCGCCCGACCTGGCCGCGGTGGACGCCCTGCTGGCCAAGGCCCGGGCGGCCGGTCAGGACGTCGGCCTGGACTTCGCACTGGACGAGCGCGGCGAGCGCGGCGAAGTGCCGGTGCCGGTCGGGCTGGCCGCGTACCGGATCGTCCAGGAGTCGCTGACCAACGCGCTCAAGCACGCCGGGCCCGGACTGGTGAGCCTGCGGCTGGAGTTCGCGCCCGAGGAACTCCGGGTCGCCGTCGACAGTCCGTACCGGGGTGGGCCGGGCCGCGAACTGCCCGGTGCCCGGGCCGGACTGGTGGGCATGGCGGAACGGGCCGGGCTGCTCGGCGGCAGCTTCGAGGCCGGGCCGAGGGACGGGTACTGGAGCGTGCGCGCGGTGCTGCCGCGCGCCCAGGGGAACGAGGGGCGGGCATGACGATCCGGGTGCTGGTGGCCGAGGACCAGGCGGCGGTACGGGCGGCGCTGGTGATGATCCTGCGCGCCGAGCCGGGGTTCGAGGTGGTCGGGCAGGCCGCCGACGGCGAGGAGGCCGTCCGGCTGGCGCTGGAGCTGCGGCCGGACGTGGTGCTGATGGACGTGCAGATGCCCCGGCTGGACGGCGTCTCGGCGACCCGCGAGGTGGTCGCCGCCGGGGCCGGCCAGGTGCTCGTGCTGACCACCTTCGACCTGGACGAGTACGTCTACGGCGCGCTGCGGGCCGGGGCGTCCGGGTTCCTGCTCAAGGACCTGGAGGCGGACACCCTGATCGAGGGCATCCGCACGGTGGCGCGCGGGGACGGGATGCTGGCGCCCTCGGTGACCAAGCGGCTGATCGGGGCGTTCGCCCGCCCCGAGCGGCCGGTCGGGCCGGAGGCCCGGGCGGCGGTGGGCGCGCTGACCGGCCGTGAGCGGGAGGTGCTGGCCTGTATCGGGGCCGGGATGTCCAACGGGGAGATCGCGGCCCGGCTGGAGATGGCGGAGGCGACCACCAAGACGCACGTCAGCCGCATCCTGGCGAAGCTGAGGCTGCGCAGCCGGGTGCAGGCGGCGATCCTGGCGCAGGACCTCGGGCTGACGGTCTGATCGCCTGACCAGGTCGGTTGCAGATCACACTCTCGATTGCTATTGCACGGCGGATTTGGGCATTAGAGTCCCGCCGTAAGCGAGCGGAGCGAGCGAACCGAAGAAGGGGCGAGCTCCGCGATCGCGACTGCCGAGCGCGAGCGAGGCAGGAGATGTGAGCGGCGCGGCTCGACGGCGGTGACCCCTGCCCTGAGCCGCCTTCAGGGCCCGCCCGCGGGGCGGCGACGGCATCGGGAGACCCAGCCATGAGCAATGCGTCCAGCAAGCAGATCGCCGTGATCGGTGCCGGCCTGATGGGCGCCGGCATCGCCCAGGTGTCCGCGCAGGCCGGCCACCCGGTGGTGCTGCGGGACGTCACCGAGGAGGCGCTGCAGCGCGGTCTCGCGGGCATCCGTGCCTCCTACGAGAAGTTCGTCGCCAAGGGCAAGCTGAGCGCCGAGGACGCCGAGGCCGCGCTGGGCCGGATCACCACCACGACCGACCTGGGCGCCGTCGCCGAGGCCGACATCGTGGTCGAGGCCGTGTTCGAGAAGCTGGAGGTCAAGGAGGGCGTCTTCCGCGAGCTCGACAAGCTCGCCAAGGACGGCGCCGTGCTGGCCTCCAACACCTCCGCCATCCCGATCACCCGGATCGCCGCCGCCACCCAGCGGCCGGAGTCGGTCGTCGGCGTCCACTTCTTCTCGCCGGTCCCGATGATGAAGCTGGTCGAACTGGTCCGCGGCTACAAGACCAGCGACGAGACGCTCGCCGCCGCCCGTGCCTACGCCGAGGGTGTCGGCAAGGAGGTCGTGGTGGTCAACCGCGACGTGGCCGGCTTCGTCACCACCCGCCTGATCACCGCGCTGGTCGTCGAGGCCGCCAGGCTGTACGAGTCGGGCGTGGCCACCGCCGAGGACATCGACACCGCCTGCCGGCTCGGTTTCGGCCACGCGATGGGCCCGCTCCAGACCGCCGACCTGACCGGTGTGGACATCCTGCTGCACGCCGCCCGCAACATCTACACCGAGACCCAGGACGAGAAGTTCGCCGCGCCGGAGATCATGGCCCGCATGGTCACCGCCGGTGACCTGGGCCGCAAGAGCGGCCGCGGCTTCTACCCGTACGAGGGCAAGTGAGCCGGCAGGGCTGAACGACCGGCGGGCCGTGCGATCGCGCAT
>NZ_JBHVFE010000115.1:0-21711 GCF_042801945.1 Kitasatospora sp. NPDC057542 | reverse complement strand
TGGTCGCGGCGGGCCCTGGTCGTACGGTCCGCTACTGCCGGTCCGCTACTGCACCGGGATGACCGAGGTCAGCCACTCGAAGGCGCCCGGGACCATCTTCTTCCACTGCTCGGTGGTGTGCGGGCCGGAGCCCTCCTCAACCTGGACGGTGGTCGGGGCCTTGGCGGTGGCGCGGATCGCCTCGCCGTCCTCGTAGCCGTCGCCCTTGGAGCCGCTGACCAGCAGGGCGACCTTCGGCGGCTGCGGGGCGGTCTTCAGGATGTTGACCGGGTTGTTGGCCTCGCGCAGCTTGGCGTCCTTGCCGACCAGGGAGTCCGGCTCACGGGCCGGGTCGTTGTAGCCGGACATCGCGATGGCGGCCCGGTACCGGTTGGGGTGGGACAGCGACAGCTTGGCGGCGCAGTGCGCGCCGGCCGAGTAGCCGGCGATCGCCCAGCGGTCCGCGGACGGGTCGGCGCGGAAGTTGTCCAGCACCATCTGCGGGACGTCGCGGGTGACCCAGGCGTCGGCGTTGACCTTGCCGGCGATGTCGGTGCAGCCCGCGTCCTGGTTGTTCAGCAGCTTGGTGCGGGGCGAGACCAGGATGAACGGCGCGACCTTGCCCTGCTGCATCAGCGGTTTGAGCTGCTCGGAGACCTTGAGGGTGCCGTACCAGGTGGAGGAGGAGCCGGGGTAGCCCGGGATCAGCTCGACCACGGGGAACTTCTTGTCCTTGAACGCCGGGTCGTTGTACTGCGGCGGCAGCCAGACCAGCACCTCGCCGTCGACCCCGGACACCTGTCCCTTGAGCTCGGTCTTCTGTACGTCGCCCGGGACGAGCGGGTCGTTCACGCCGCCGAAGCTCTGCTTGACCTTCGGCGGCTCCTTGGCGGCGTCATTGCTCTGGCCCGGAACGGCGGCCGGGTCGATCGGCGCCACCTTGGGCACCGCGCGGACGTGGTCGCCGGTGCCCAGCAGGTCGTCCCAGTTGCCGTAGATCAGGTTGGCGTTGTTGACCATCACGAAGACCATCAGGACGGCCGTGACCTGACAGAACATGATCATGATGATCCGGGTGAGATAGCGAACCGGCTGCGGGCCGCCGACCTTCCCCCAGAACAGCAGCGCCACCGCGATGGACACCGGCACCAGGATGACGGTGAGGAGGAAGAATGGCGTACCTGTCAGTTCCATCGAGTTCTCGTATCCGGGTCGCACGCCGCCCGGGCCCCACTCGCCCGAACGCACGTCAATGGCATTGGACGGCGATGGACCGGTGATCGGTTGCCGTCCGAATCTGTGCGGAACCTGAGAGGAACATCACGTTCTTGTGATGAACCCCTTCGGATCGGCGCCTAGTCTGCCACCCGGACGGACGTCGTCCGGACGGGCTGCTCAGCGAACTACCAGGAACGGTCCCCCGGGGCACCTTACCTCCCAGGCCGTGCGCGCTGCTGGGCGAGGCGGTGCGATCCCGCGCGACCGGGGCAGGGAGACTATGGGGATGAGCATCACCCGCTTTCGCCCGTCCCGCCGCTTCTGGCCCGTGTGTGCCCTCCTGGCACTCGCGGTCACCGCGGCCGGTTGCAGCAGTACCGGAGGAAGACGCGCCGAGGAGGCCCGCGCCAAGGCCGCGGCCACCGGCGGCAGCGCCGTCACCACCCCGCGCTGGAAGGTCGCCATGGTGACCCACGCCGGAGCCGGCGACGCCTTCTGGGACACTGTGCGCAAGGGCGCCGAGCAGGCCGCCGCCAAGGACAACATCACCTTCCTGTACTCCAACGACGCGCAGACCCAGAACCAGGTCCAGCTCGTCCAGGCCGCCATCGACCAGAAGGTCGACGGCCTGCTGGTCACCCTCGCCAAGGGCGACGCCATGGCCGACGTCCTCGGCAAGGCCAAGGCCGCCGGCATCCCCGTGATCACCATCAACTCCGGCCAGGAGTACTCGCAGAAGTTCGGCGCGCTCACCCACATCGGCCAGGACGAGGCCACCGCCGGCCAGGCGGCCGGCACCGAGCTGGCCTCGCGCGGCCGCAAGAACGTGCTCTGCGTGATCCACGAGCAGGGCAACGTCGGCCAGGAGCAGCGCTGCTCCGGCGCCCGGTCCAAGGCCGGCGGCTCCTTCCAGGTGCTCTACGTCAACGGCGTCGACATGCCCGACGCCCGCGCCGCGATCTCCGCCAAGCTCCAGGCCGACCCGGCCATCGACACCGTGCTCACCCTCTCCGGCCCGATGGCCGCCACCGGCCTCCAGGCCGTCCAGGACTCCCACCGCAGCGTCGAGCTGGACACCTTCGACCTGGGCACGCAGGTGGTGTCCGGACTCAAGTCCGGCAGCGTCGGATTCGCCGTCGACCAGCAGCCCTACCTCCAGGGCTACACCGGCGTCGACCTGCTCTGGCTGTACAAGTACAACCTGAACATGCTCGGCGGCGGCAAGCCCGTCGAGACCGGCCCGCAGATCCTGACCAAGGACAACGCCGACGCGCTCGCCGAGTACGTCGCGAGGGGGACCAGGTGAGCACCCCCGACCTCCTCGCCCAGGACGGCCTGGTCGACGGGCGCCCTGCGGCCCTGCGGCGGCTCCTCGCCCGTCCCGAGCTGGGCTCGCTGATCGCCGCCGTCGCGGTCTTCGTGGTCTTCGCCGTGGTCGCCGAACCCTTCCTGCGGGTCTCCTCGCTGGGCACCGTGCTGTACGCGGCCTCCACCATCGGGATCATGGCGGTGCCGGTCTCGCTGCTGATGATCGGCGGCGAGTTCGACCTCTCGGCCGGCGTGCTGGTCACCACCGCCGCGCTGACCTCCTCGATGGTCTCGTACCAGTTCACCGCGGTGACCTGGGTCGGCGTGCTGGTCTCGCTGGCGACGACGCTGGCCGTCGGCTGGTTCAACGGATGGATGCTCGGCCGCACCAGGCTGCCCAGCTTCATCGTCACGCTCGGCACCTTCCTGATGCTGACCGGCGCGAACCTGGGCGTCACCAAGGCGATCTCCGGCACCGTCTCCACCAAACCGATCTCCGACATGGAGGGCTTCGCCTCCTGCCGCTGGCTGTTCGCCTCCGAGGTGACCGTCGGCGGGCTGGCGATCAAGGCCACCGTCTGGTGGTGGCTCGGCCTGCTCGTGGTCGGCAGCTGGGTGCTGCTGCGCACCCGCTTCGGCAACTGGATCTTCGCGGTCGGCGGCGACGCGGCCGCGGCCCGCGCGGTCGGCGTGCCGGTCGCCCGGACCAAGACCGTGCTCTACCTGGGCGTCGGCTTCGGCGCCTGGGTGCTCGGCCAGCACCTGCTGTTCTCCTTCGACACCGTGCAGTCCGGCGAGGGTGTCGGCAACGAGCTGATCTACATCGTCGCGGCCGTCATCGGTGGCTGCCTGATCACCGGCGGCTACGGCTCGGTGGTCGGTTCCGCGCTCGGTGCGCTGATCTTCGGCATGGCCAGCAAGGGGATCATCTACGCCCAGTGGAACCCGGACTGGTTCAAGTTCTTCCTCGGCGCGATGCTGCTGCTGGCCGCGCTGCTGAACGCCTACGTCAAGCGCCGGGCCGAACGGGGGCCGCGATGAGCGAGCGGAGCAGGAGGGTACCCGCCCCCAGCCTGGCGGCCGGGAGGTGCCCCCAGGTCGGAGGCCGGGAGAGAATCATGAAGAGGTACGCGTGGGCGGACGCCCCTGCCGGGCGGAGCGAGGTGGGCGCATGAGTACCGGGGTTCCGACCGGCGACGAACTGCTCTCCCTCGACGGCGTCGGCAAGAGCTACGGCACCGTCCGGGCGCTCCAGGACGTCTCGCTGACCCTGCGGGCCGGCGAGATCAGCTGCGTGCTCGGTGACAACGGGGCCGGCAAGTCCACCCTGATCAAGATCATCGCGGGGCTGCACCAGCACGACGAGGGCCGCTACACCGTGGAGGGCGAGGAGGTCCGCCTCGACTCCCCGCGCCAGGCCCTCGACCGCGGCATCGCCACCGTCTACCAGGACCTCGCGGTCGTCCCGCTGATGCCGGTCTGGCGCAACTTCTTCCTCGGTTCCGAGCAGGGCATGCGCCGTTGGGGCGGCCTGCGGCTGGACGCCGACGGGATGCGCGCCACCACGCGTGAGGCGCTCGCCCGGATGGGCATCGACCTGCACGACGTCGACCGGCCGATCGGCACCCTCTCCGGCGGGCAGCGCCAGTGCGTGGCGATCGCCCGCGCGGTGCACTTCGGCGCCAAGGTGCTGATCCTGGACGAGCCCACCGCCGCGCTCGGCGTCAAGCAGTCCGGGGTGGTGCTCAAGTACGTCACCGCCGCCCGCGACGCCGGGCTCGGGGTCGTGCTGATCACCCACAACCCGCATCACGCGTACCTGGTCGGCGACCACTTCACCCTGCTCAAGCGGGGCCGGATGGCGGGCAGCCACCCGCGTGCCGAGATCAGTCTCGAACAGCTCACCACCGAGATGGCCGGCGGCTCCGACCTCGCCGAGCTCTCGCACGAGCTGGCCCGACCCTCCGTTTCCGACCCCAGTGGTTCCGACCCCCGTGAGGAGCGTCCGCAGCCGTGACCAGCTCCCAGGGCAGCACCCGCCCGCCCGTCCTGCCCACCCTGCTCGGCCTCGGCCCGCGCGCCGAGCGCCGCCGCCGCGCCCTGCCCGCCGGGATACTGCGACTGCCCACCATCGGCGTCGACATCGGCGGCACCAAGGTGGTCGCCGGGGTGGTGGACGGTGAGGGCAAGGTGCTGGAGAAGCTGCGTACGGACACGCCGCACAAGAGCAAGAGCCCCACGGTGGTCGAGGACGTCATCGTCGAGCTGGTGCTCCAGCTCGCCGACCGGCACGACGTCCATGCCGTCGGGATCGGCGCGGCCGGCTGGGTCGACGCCGACCGCTCCAACGTGTTGTTCGCCCCGCACCTCAACTGGCGCAACGAGCCGCTCCAGCAGGCGCTCAGCGAGCGGCTGCGGTTCCCGGTGATCGTGGAGAACGACGCCAACGCGGCGGCCTGGGCCGAGTGGCGCTTCGGCGCCGGGCGCGGCGAGGACCACATGGTGATGCTCACCCTGGGCACCGGCATCGGCGGCGCGGTGGTCCGGGACGGCTACGTGGACCGCGGCAAGTACGGCCTGGCAGGCGAGTTCGGGCACATGCAGGTGCTGCCCGGCGGCCACCGCTGTCCGTGCGGCAACCGGGGCTGCTGGGAGCAGTACTCCTCCGGCAACGCGCTGGTGCGCGACGCGCGCGAGCTGGTCGCCGAGGAGTCCCCGGTGGTGCAGCCGTTGCTGGCCCGGGCGGGCGGCGTGGTCGAGGGCATCACCGGCCCGCTGGTCACCGAGGCCGCCCAGGACGGCGACCCGACCGCGACCGAGCTGCTCTACGAGGTCGGCACCTGGCTCGGCGTCGGCATCGCCAACCTGGCCGCCGCGCTGGACCCGGGCCGCTTCGTGATCGGCGGCGGGGTCTCGGAGGCGGGCGACCTGCTGCTCGGGCCGGCCCGGGACACCTTCCGCCGCACCCTCACCGGGCGCGGCTTCCGCCCGGAGGCCACCATCGTGCACGCCGCCCTCGGCAACGAGGCCGGCCTCGTCGGCGCCGCCGACCTCGCCCGGCAGGTGGCGCGGCGCTTCCGGACGATCAAGCGGCGGCGGGTGGAGCGCAGCGCGCTGTAGCGGCGCCGGCGGACGGATTTCAGCGAACAGGATTCAGCCGACAGATTTCAGATAACAGATTTCGTCTTCTGTTATCTGAAATCCGTCGGCTGTCTGCTGTGCCCACACCCTCTGCCGCCCCGTCAACTACCGATTGGTAGCGGCACGGTGTGGTTGTCGGATGATGCCTCCTGTGGAACAACTGATGAGTTGACGTCGACTCAGGAGGACTCGGATGAGGGCTCTGACCCGTCTCGCGCCGTCGCTGTTACTCACCACCGCCCTGGTCTGGTCCGGCGTCGGGCCGGCCGGCGCCGCGGCCCCGCCGTCGAAGGTTCCGGAGGCGGTGGGCTGGGGCGGGGCGGTGGCCAGCGTCGACGCCGACGCCACCGCTGCCGGGATAGAGGTGCTGCGCAAGGGCGGCAATGCGGTGGACGCGGCCGTCGCCGCCGCCGCGGCCCTCGGGGTCACCGAGCCGTACTCCTCCGGCATCGGTGGCGGCGGGTACTTCGTCTACTACGACCACGCCACCGGCCGGGTTCACACCATCGACGGCCGCGAGACCGCCGGCCGCACCGCCGACACCGGCCTGTTCCTGGAGGACGGCAAACCGCTGGCCTTCGCCGACGCCGTCACCAGCGGTCTGTCCGTCGGAGTCCCCGGCACCCCCGCCACCTGGGACGCCGCGTTGCGCCACTGGGGCACCCGCTCGCTCGCCCAGAACCTCGAACCGGCCGAGCGGATCGCCGACAACGGCTTCGTCGTGGACGGCACCTTCCACACCCAGACCGCCGACAACTACGCCCGGTTCAAGGACTTCCCGGCCACCGCCGAGCTCTACCTGCCGAACGGCAAGCCCCCCGAGGTCGGCAGCGTGCTGCGCAACCCCGACCTCGCCGCCACCTACCGGCTGCTCGCCAAGGACAGCGTCAAGGCGTTCTACCAGGGCGAGTTGGCCGGGGACATCGTCAACACCGTGCAGCACCCGCCGGTCGACCCGGCCTCCGGCCGCAACGCCCGCCCCGGCAAGGTCGACACCACCGACCTCGCCGCCTACCGGGTCCGCGACCAGGCGCCCACCCACGTCTCGCACGGTGCCTACGACGTCTACACGATGGCCCCCTCCAGCTCCGGCGGCACCACCGTCGGCGAGGCGCTCAACATCCTGGAGGACGGCGGCGACGTCTCGACCTACAGCAGCACCCAGTACTACCACCACTTCCTGGAGGCCTCCCGGATCTCCTTCGCCGACCGCAACCGCTGGGTCGGCGACCCGGCCTTCAGCGACGTCCCCACCAGGCAGCTGCTCTCCGAGCGCTACGCCGCCTCCCGGGCCTGCCTGATCAGCCCGGACCGCGCGCTCACCAGCCCGCTCGCCCCCGGCGACCCGCGCCACCCGGTTCCCTGCGCCGACACCGGCCAGGCCGGCGCCGAGCCGTACGAGGGCCCCAACACCACCCACCTGACGGTCGCCGACCGCTGGGGCAACATCGTCTCCTACACGCTCTCCATCGAGCAGACCGGCGGCAGCGGCATCATCGTCCCCGGCCGGGGCTTCCTGCTCAACAACGAGCTGACCGACTTCGACTTCACCCCGCTCGCCCCCGGCGTCCCCGACCCCAACCTGCCGGGCCCGGGCAAGCGGCCGCGCTCCTCGATGTCCCCGACGATCGTGCTGCGCGACGGCGAACCGCTGCTCGCCACCGGCAGCCCCGGCGGCGCGACCATCATCACCACCACCCTCCAGGTGCTGCTCGGGCGGCTCGACCGGGGGCTGAGCCTGGAGCAGGCGATCGCCGCGCCGCGCGCCAGCCAGCGCAACAGCGCCTCCACCCAGGCCGAGCCCGCCTTCCTGGCACTGCCCGAGCGGGCCGCGCTGGAGGGCATCGGGCACAGCTTCGTCAACGGCGGCGAGATAGGCGCCGCCACCGGCGTGGAACGGCTGCCGGACGGGCGCTGGGTGGCCGCCGCCGAACCGGTGCGGCGCGGCGGCGGCTCGGCCGCGGTGGTCCGGCCCGCGCGCTGATCGGGCCGGCCTGTCAGTGCCGGGCGGTATGTTCGGGGTGGGTCCCCCTCGCGAGGGGCGGCCCACCCCGTCCGTACCGAACCACCGGGAAGGCCGCCCGCCGTGACCGTCCGCATCGCCACCTGGAACATCAACTCCGTCACCGCGCGGCTGCCCAAGCTCCTGGAGTGGTTGGAGAGCGCGAAGCCCGACGTGCTCTGCCTCCAGGAGCTCAAGTGCGCGGCCGACGCCTTCCCGTACGAGGCGGTCCGCGAGCTCGGCTACGAGACGGCCGCGCACGGCAACGGCCGCTGGAACGGCGTCGCGATCGTCTCCCGGCTCGGCCTGGACGACGTCGTGCGCGGCCTGCCCGGCCAGCCCGGCTACCTCGCGGACGGCGCCCTGCTGCCCGAGGTCGAGCCGCGCGCCATCGCCGCCACCTGCGGCCCGGTCCGGGTCTGGTCGGTCTACGTGCCCAACGGCCGCGAGGTCGGCCACGCGCACTACCAGTACAAGCTGGAGTGGCTGGAGGCGCTGCGCAAGGCCGCCACCGAGGACGCCGCCGGCTCCCGACCGTTCGCCGTCCTCGGGGACTTCAACATCGCCCCGACCGACGAGGACGTCTTCGACGCCGCCGCCTTCGAGGGTCTCACCCACGTCACCCCGGTCGAGCGCGCCGCCCTGACGGCCCTCGGCGAGATCGGCCTCCAGGACGTGCTGCCCCGCCCGCTCAAGTACGACCGCCCCTACACCTACTGGGACTACCGTCAGCTGGCCTTCCCCAAGAACCGGGGCATGCGGATCGACCTCACCTACGCCAACAAGCCCTTCGCCGACGCCGTCACCGACAGCTACGTGGACCGCGAGGCCCGCAAGGGCAAGGGCACCTCGGACCACGCGCCGGTCGTGGTGGATCTCGACCTGTGAGCCGCACGGCGGGCTTCACGCTGGGTGGCGAGCCGTAACCCGAACGGTCGTGAGCGCTGGCCGAGCACGGGGCGGGTTCCTACGGTCGGTGAATGACCGGGTGCAGTTGATCGACCACGTGGACATGGGAGTCCCTGGCTGTGCCCGAGAATCCCGGAGGTTCCGGCATGCGCTCCATGCGTACGGCAGCCGCCGCCCTGATCGGGGCGACGGCGCTGACCGGTCTGACCGCCCCCCTCGCATCCGCCAGGGAGGGTGCGGCCTCGGTCAGCCCGTCCCGTGCCGCACCGGGTCAGACCGTGACGGTCACGGTCTCGTGCGAGAAGTCGGACAAGCCCGAGGCCAAGACCATCACCGCGCGCTCCGACGCCTTCGAGGGCGGTCCGGTGACCCTCACCCTGGGCCCCGACGGCAAGCACAGCGGCTCCGCCCGGCTGACAGGCCGGCACACCGGGGACAGCAAGGTCGACGGCACCTGCCCGGACGGCGGTGCGTTCGCCACCAACGTCGCGGTCGCCGGCACCTCCGACGGGAGCCTTGGCAAGAGCCCCGACAAGAGCCTCGGCGAGTGGGGCGAGGCCGCGGGGGAGTGGGCCGGCTCGCTCGGGCAGTCCGGCGTCGGCAGCCGGCAGATCGCCCCGCACGGCTCCGTACAGACCGGCCTCGGCGGCTCGGTCGCGGCGAACCCGGCGGAGCTGGCCGGCGGCCTCGCGCTGGTCGTGGGCGGTGTCGGCGGCTTCTGGCTGCTGCGGAGGCGCGGTGCCTGACGGCCTCGCCCCCGCGCGCCCCTGTGCGCCCTGTGCGACGCCGCTGGAATCCGACGGGACCGGCGGCGCGGCGGTGTGTCAGGCGGTCCGCGGCTCGGTGCCCTCGTGGTGGAGCCGGTCCTGGTGCCGGAGGGTGCCGTCGGCCAGCAGGTACTGGGCCAGCACGTAGGTCGCCATGATCCAGAACTGATGGCCCGGCAGTTCCCGCCACTTCGCCAGCTGGGTGGCGATCAGCGTGTCGGAGAGCAGGAACAGTGCCCCGCCCAGCCCGGTCCGCCAGCCCAGCCCGGCCGAGGTGACGGCCGTCGAGGCGAGCAGCAGGCTGTAGCCGGCCACCGGGACCCGCAGGTCCCCGAGGTCCGGCCAGAGCTGCCCGACCAGGGCCACCCAGGCCGTCGCGTACGCGGCCGCGACGACCAGGGCCCGGCGGCGGTCGGTGAGCGCACCGCGCTTGACGAACATCGTCACGTAGCAGACGTGCGCCGCCGCGAAGGAGCCCATGCCCGCGAGGAACGCGGGGTCGTTCTTCAGCTGGAGCAGCACGTCCCCGCCCGCGCTCAGCAGCAGCGCCGGCGCCAGCAGCTTCGGCGCCTCCCGCCCGGCCTTCCTGGCCGCCGCCACGCTGTGCGCGGCCAGCAGCGGCATCAGGGTCGGCTTGGTGGCGTTCTGGAGCACCGAGGCTCCGGAGGCGATCGCGCCCAGGTGCGCCGCCGAGGTGGCCGCGAAGCCGCCCAGCAGGGCGGTGGCCGAGCGCACCCGCGCCCCGAGGCCGACGCGGGCGGTGGTACGGACAGTCATGCGTGCGCCTCTCGGTGATCCGCTGCTTCGGACCGACCCTAGAGGAGTCGAACCGGCGGCGGAAGGGCGGGTTACCGGTGCGTAACCCCGGTGGGGCGCGGCGGATGACGGGGTGGCCGGCCGGCGGAGCGCGGGCGCCCGCTTCGCGGGCTCTTGTGGAGAGTTCCTCAGGAGGGCGGTTGCTGCCCTCGGGTGACCCGGGCACCGTCTAGTCTGGACCCCGACATGGATCAGCAGGACTACGCGGTCGGCGCCACCCGGGTGGCCGCCGGCAGGCCGGACGGACGCAAGGGCGGGGCAGGGCGGGGAACCGCCGCCGCCGTCCTCGCCGTACGCGGAGCCGGTCCCGCTGACAGGAAACCCGGGGCGGCTGCGGGGAGTGGTGCCGACGACTCGCAGGCGCCGGACCGTCCGGCCGTCGACGTGATGCTCTCGCCCGACCCGGGGCTGCTGCGCCTGGCCCACTGGTTCGCCGTCGCCGCCCCCGGCACCGCCGACGACCTCTGTACCGCCTCCTTCGGCCTCTACCCCGCGCGCCACCTCGGCGCCATCGCCGATCCCGCCGCCGATCCCGGCGTCAGCTGGTGGCACGGCCCCACCGCGCACTCCGCCACGCCCGTACGCCCCCGTGAGGACCGCACCGAGGGCGGCCTGCGCCGCGCCCGGCGCGACGACGCCGCACTGCCCGTCGTCCGGTCAGGTGCCAAGCCGGGCGGGCCGGGTCGGCACCGCAGGCCCGAGCGCACGCGGGTGACGCCGCTCCCCGTGGTCGCGCAGGATCGTTCGGGCGAGGAGCTCCCGGCCGCCGAACGCCGGATCGCCGCACGGCTGTTGCTCGCCCACCCGCTGGTCACCGCCTCCGGCCCGCACGCCGACGGCTTCCCGCTGATCCGCCGTCACCGCGACTGGCTCGCCGAGCGCTTCGACACCCTGCTCGGCTACCGCCTCGTGGTCGGCCCCTGGCACGCCAGGCTCTGCAAGGCCGGCCTCGGCCCCGGCGCCGCCCGCCGCCTCGAACACCCCGTCACGGGCGAGCCGTTCACCCCGGGTGGGTACGCCCAACTCGCCCTCGCACTGGCCCTGTTGGTCGACGCCCCGGAGGAGCTGGGCTACCGGCGGCTGCTGGACGCGATGGGTGCCGCCGCTCCCGAACTCACCGCCGAACCGGACGACCTCGCCATGGCGCTGGCTGCGCTGGCCGGCTGGCAGGTGCTCGGCGAGCTGCCGGCCGACCCGGCCGACGACTCCTTCGTGCTGACCGTGGACCGCGAACTCGCCCGTGCCGTCCCGGCCGGTCCGCCCGCCCTCGCCGACGACGCCGCGGACCTGATCCGCCGCGCCGCCGAGGCCGAGCCTGCCACCGCCGTCCGCCGCCTGCTCGCCGAGACGCCCGCCGTCCTGGCCGTCGACCTCCCCGAGGAGCGCCGCGCCTGGTTGCAGGAGCACCGGCTCAGCGGCCCGGCGGCGCTCGCCGAGTTCCTCGGCCTGGAGGCCGAACTGCGGGCCGAGGGCGTCGCCCTGCTCGACCCGGCCGCCGAACTCACCGACCTCGCCCTCCCCGGCGCCGGCACCCTCGCCCAGGCCGCCCTGCTGCTGGTCGAGCGCCTGGTCGAGGAGGTCCGCCCGCTGCCCGGCGAGACGGTGGCCGGTGACGTTCCGATCCCGGACGCGCTGATAGACGGCGTCCTCGGCGACATCGCGGACGAGTACGGTCTGCCCGCCCGCTACCTCGCCGACCGCACCGCCCTGCGGCGCGACGCCCTCGACCTGCTGCACCGTCTGGCCCTGATCGCCCCCACCCACCATCCCACCCGCCCCCCGGCCTGGCGCCTTCGCCCGCCGGCCGCCCGCTACGCCCCGGCCCCCGACCTCCAGCCCAGCCCTGGCCGGGGCCGCCACTCCCGCCCCGGCCCGCTGATCCCGCCCCCGGCCGGCCCCCGCACGGAGCAGCGGGCGTAGCCGGGGCCGTGCCGCGTGCCGGGCGGTCCGGGCGACGCGCCAGGCGGGGGACGCCCGCCCGTGTCGAGAACACGGGCGGCCGCGCGAGCGGGCGGTGTCCGGCCCGCCGCCCCGGGGCGGGAAGCAAGAAGCACCGGGTCCGGGGTGGGGACCGCGGTGCTGGGTGGGGCGGGTGTTACTTGCTGGCGGAGGCGCTGGCGACGGGGCCGTGTTCGACGGTTTCCACGGTGGCGCCGACACCCAGGGTGCCGAGGGCGATGGAGGCGAGGACGGCGGTGACGGCGAGCAGCCGGCGGTGCCGTTGGGGCAGGGGGAAGCGCGGTTCCTGGTAGGGCGCCTGAGGGCTGGCGTTCATGACAGGAAGGTTTCCAGGGCGGTGTGAACGGTCGGTACGCGCGGGTGAAGTCCGGACGGGGGTTGGGCGTCGGTTGGCCGCGTACGCCCACCCGTCGCCGGACGGGACGTATGCGCTGGTCAGGGGCGCGTGTCCGCCTCGCCCACGGTGGCCCCGACGGCATCCCGCAGGCCGCGCGGCGGGTGGGGTAGGGAGGGCGGCGCCGGGTCCCGTCAGGCCGCGTGCTCCTCGCCGTAGTCGTGTCCGGAGTCGTGCGCGGTGGCGAGGTAGTGGGAGAGCGCCCGGCGGCTGTGGGTGAGGTCCTCGATCCGGGAGTCCAGGTCGGCGAGTTCGTCGCGCAGGATCGCGAGCAGCTGCGGGCAGGCCTCCAGGACGGGGACGGGACCGGTGGCGCAGGGCAGCAGCACGGCGATGATCCGGGTGCTCAGGCCGGCCGCGAGCAGGCTGCGGATCTGCCACACCCGTACGGAGTCCTCCTTGCCGTACTCGCGGTAGCCGGCCGCGGTGCGGTCCGGCCGGAGCAGGCCCTGCTCCTCGTAGTAGCGGAGCAGACGGGTGGACACCCCGGTCAGGCGGGAGAGTTCTCCGATGCGCATGACCGGGCGAACGCCGCCGTCCGCCGGGGTGTTCCCGATGGGGGCTCTGCTCGTGAGGAACTCCGGCAGCACGTCGCGCGGTTCGGGCAGCGCCTCGACCACCGGAAAGTGCCCGCCGGCGAGTTCGGCCAGGCGCGTCGGTGGCGCCTTCGGCCGCCGGCCGGCGCTGCCGCCGGCGCCGTGGGCGAGCAGCAGCCCCGGGCCCGAGCCCTGGACGATCCGGGCGAGTGGGATGGCTGACACGGCAGCTCCGCTGCGGGCTGGTTTTCGCCGACAGCGGGAACGGTAGGAGTACACACCGGTGAGAAGGTCAAGCCGGGGGAGCGGAACTCCGTCCGGGGCGGCCTTCGGGCCCCGGCCGTGGTCGCGCGCACCGCGAACCGCCCACGCTGAAACGGAAGGAACGCCGTTCATGGACGACGAGGTCCGCATTCCGGACGAAGGAACCCCGGCGCCGGATGCCCCGGCGCCCGACGCCCCGGCGCCCGACGCCCCGCCGCCCGATCCGGGCCGGGCGGCGGCCGGGGAGGCGCCCGGGCCCGTGCCCGGGATCGTCAAACCGCTGCCCGCCGAGTGGTTCGTGCCCCGGGGCACCAACGCCGAGACGCGCTGGGACGCCTTCCGCGACGCCGACGGCGATCCCGTCATCGGCCGCCACGTGCCGGTGGAGCGGTTCTTCGTCCGCAACCACACCAGCACCCCGCTGATCGACCCCGACACGTGGCGGCTCAAGCTGTTCGGCAGCGGCCTGCGCGGCGCCCCGACGGCCGAGCGCCCGGTCGAGTTCGGCCTGGACGACCTGCGGGAGCTGCCGTCCACCCGGATCAGCGCGCTGATCGAGTGCGCCGGCAACGGCCGCAGCTTCTACCGCAGCCAGCAGGGCCAGCCCGTCCCGGGCACGCCGTGGACGCTCGGTGGCGTCGGCTCGGCGAGCTGGCGGGGCGTCCGGCTGGCCGAGGTGCTGCGGGCCGCCGGGCTGACCGGGGCGGCGGTGGACGTGCTGCCCGCCGGCCTGGACCCGGACTACGTCGTCGGCGGCACCAACTACGGTCCGGTGCGCCGCCCGCTGCCGATCGCCAAGGCGCTGGACGACGTGCTGCTCGCGTACGAGATGAACGGCGAGCCGCTGACGCCGGACCACGGTGCCCCGGCCCGGCTGGTGGTGCCCGGCTGGGTGGGCATCGCCTCGATCAAGTGGGTGGGCGGCGTGGAGGTCGCCGACCATCCGCTGTACTCGCCGTGGAACACCGACTTCTACCGGATGTTCGGACCGGACCACCCGCCCGGCGGCGGCGACCCGCTCACCACCCAGGTGGTCAAGAGCGCCTTTGAGCTGGCCGCGGGTGCGCGGCTCGCGGCGGGCCGCGAGCACCGGCTGCACGGGCGCTCGTGGTCCGGATCGGCGGCGGTGCGCCGGGTCGAGGTGAGCACGGACGGCGGCCGGACCTGGCGGCGCGCCGAACTGCGCGACGAGCCGCAGGCCGACGGCTGGACGCGCTGGAGCGTCGCCTGGCGCCCCGAGCGGCCCGGGCCGTACGAGCTGCGCGCCCGCGCGACGGACGACCGGGGCGACACCCAGCCCGAGCGGGCCGTGTTCAACCGGGAGGGCTACCTGTTCGGTGCGGTGGTGGCCCACCCGGTGACGGTGGTCTGAGCCGCGGGCCGGCGAGCCGACGCGCGCTCAGCCGGTGGAATGGGCCTCGTACGGGGCCGGGTACCGCGTCTCGTACGGGGTCAGCACCAGCCGCACCACGTCCTCCAGTCGCCGCCGGGCGTCCCCGAGCGTGGTGCGGCCGGTCACCCAGGCGGTCAGCTCGCCCTGCCAGGCGTGGGCGACGATGTGCCGCACCAGGTCGCTCGCGGCGGCCGGCACCTCGGCCGTCACCGCTTGCAGGGCGGTGCTGTCGGCCCGGGCCATGCCTTGCAGGGCTTCGCTGGCGAACGGATCGGTGGAGGCGGCCACGGCCACCCGCAGCCGGGCGAGTTCCGGCTGCCGCTGGTAGGCCCGCATCCCGCCCCGGACGAACCGGACCGCCCGGTCGGTGGCACCCAGCCCGGCCCTCGGCCCGCGCAGCTCGGCCACCAGGTCGGCCAGCAGCAGGCGATGCCACTCGGCGATCGCCGCCGCCAGGAGGTGGTCCTTGGAGGAGAAGTAGCGGTACGCCGTCCCCAGGGCGACTCCGGACCGCTCGCAGACCTGCTTCATCTGCATCCGCTCGACGCCGATCTCGTTCACCAGGGCGAGCGCGGCCGCGATCAGGCTTTCGCGGCGTTCGAGCTGACGCGGAGACATCGCCTCCACCGGCCGTGGTGACAGGTCAACCTTGGTCACCCGCACCATGATACGGGCCGGGGCCGCTCAGGAGTATGACGCCGTTCGGCCCCCTTCCGTTCGTCCGGAGGTCACCGGGGGCGGCCCGGAGCCGGGCCGGCTAGCCGAGCTTGCGGATCAGAGCCTCCTGGGCGGCCGAGGCGACCAGTCGGCCGTCCAGGTCGTAGAACTCCCCGAGCGTCAGGCCCCGGCCGTCCGAGGAGGTCGGGCTGCGCTGGGCGAACAGCAGCCACTCGTCGGCCCGGAACGGGCGGTGGAACCACAGCGCGTGGTCCAGCGAGGCCAGCAGCAGCCGGGGCGGCTCGGGGCGATGGAAGAAGTTCGGCTGCTCGTTCAGCCCGGCGGTGGAGGCCAGGGTGAGGTCGGACAGGTAGGTGAGCGCACAGGCGTGCAGCAGTGGGTCGTGGGCCGGGAGCGGCGTGGCGGTGCGCATCCAGACGAACTGCTGCGGCATCCCGGGGACGGTCGGCGGGACGTCCGGGGAGTCCGGCAGCGCGAAGCGCAGTTCGATGTCGCGGAAACAGCCCGAGTTCCGCACCGCCTCGCGCAGTTCCCTGGGCCAGCGGGAGAGGGCGTCGGGCAGGGACTCCGGGGTGGGCGACGAGGGCATGCCGCGGTGGCGCTCGTCGGTCGGCTCGGGACGCTTGAAGGAGGCGGTGAGGCTGAAGATCTCCTGCCGGTCCTGTACTGCCCGGACCCGGCGGGCGGCGTAGGTGGCGCCCTCGCGGAGTCGCTCGACCTCGTACGTGACCGGTCGGGTCGGGTCGCAGGGCAGGAGGAAGTAGCTGTGCAGCGAGTGCACCGCGCGCTGCCCTTCGCAGGTGCGTCCGGCGGCGACGAGCGCCTGGGCGGCGACGTGGCCGCCGAAGGCGCGCATGGGGGAGCCTTCGTGGCAGTAGCCCAGGAACGTGTTCTCGTTCAGTTGCTCGATCTCCAGCAGCCCGGCGAATGAGGCGGCCCGGTCGGGCTCCTGTTCGGTCGGGATCCGCTGTTCAGTCAGGTCGGTCACGGGCCAATAGTGGCAGAAGCCAACCGTGTGGCGATATGACCTGGGTAACGCCCGGCGCGATAGAACGCGTTTCATTTGGATGCCGGTTCGATGGATTGTCAGATCCCTCACCTAGCGTGCTCGACATGACGCAATCCGCACACGCGTACGGCTATCTGCGCCCGTCGGCCGTCCTGGACGGCGCCGAGGGCCGGCGCCTCGACCTGGCCACCTCCGGCGGCGCCACCCCGCTCGGCGCCGCCGCCAACCCGCGCTTCTTCGCGGGCTTCCTGGCCGATCCGGCGCCGGCCGCCGCGGCACTGCTCGCGGTCGCGGACGTCGCCGCCGCGCGCTACCACCAGCCGCAGCTGCGCGCCTCGCTCGACCCGGTGGTGACGGCCAACGGGGACCGGCTGCGCTTCGAGTCCTTCTCGGGGTGCTGCGGCGTCTACGCCCGGCTCGACGTGCTCCAGGCCGGGCTCGACGGGGACGAGATCGGCCACGGCACCACCAACGTGGACGTCAACAACCCGCTGCGCGAGGCGCTGACCAGGATCGGCCCGGCCGACCCGCTGCACCTCGCGGTCGGGCCGGACGCGCTGGAGGTCACCAGCTTCGACGGCCCGCTGGTCGAGAAGAAGGTCCCGCTGCCGGAGCGGTGGCTGCGCGGCTTCGCCGAGACCCAGGTGGTCGCTGCCGGCTTCGAGCTGCGCGCCGAGCTGCCCGCCGCCGAGGCGGTCCGGTTCCTGCGCTCGCTGCCGCGGGCCGGGCGCGGAGGGCGGGCCGGTGTCGGCTGGGTCGTCCCGGCCGGGAAGACGCTGCGGCCCACCACCCGGCCGGTGCCGGGCGCGGTCTGCCTGCCCGGGCCCGAGCGGCTGGTGGCGCTCCAGCGGGTGATGCGGCACGCGCTCGCCCTGCGGGTGTACGGGCCGGTGGCGGCGGGGGAGCCGACCGCCTCGGCCTGGGAGGCGGTGCTGCCCGGAATGCGGCTGACCCTGACGCTGTCGCCGAACGCCTCCCGGGGCTTCTCCGGCGAGGGCGGGGTGCTCGACTCGCTCGCCACCCAGACGGCCGAGCGGGACGCCGAGCTGATCGCGGTGCTGCTCGCCTGGGAGCCCCGGATCGAGGTCGGGGACCTCGCCGCGCAGTCCGGGCTGAGCCCCGAGCGGGTCCGTGCCGCGCTCACCCGGCTGGGCACCGCCGGGCAGATCGGCTACGACACCGCCGAGGCCGCCTACTTCCACCGGCAGCTCCCGTACGACGCCGGGCGGGCCGAGGCGGCCAACCCGCGGCTGCGGGCCGCCCGGGCGCTGGCCGATGCGGGCGCGGTACGGCTGGAGGAGGGCGGGGCGACGGCCGTCGTCACGGTGGACGACCACATCCAGAGGGTGCGGACGGACGAGTCGGGGCGGCTGAGCTGCACCTGCCTGTGGTGGGGCAAGTACCGGGGCGGACGCGGGCCGTGCAAGCACGCGCTGGCGGTGGGGATGGTGCGGGAGTCGGCCGCCGGGGCGACGGAGGCGAAGGGGGCCGGAGCGTGACCACAACGGCTGCCGACCGGCAGGGGCCGGTCGGCGAACTGTTGACGGCCGTCCGGTCCGGACGGCTGGCGCGGATACCGGAGCTGCTGGCCGCCCTGGACGCGGCCCAGCGACGGGCCTGCCTGCCCGCCCTCAAGGAGCTTCGCAAGGAGCTGCGCCAGGACTGGTCGCGGGAGAGGGCCGAGATCAGCGCCAGGCTGCTGGTGGCCGGGGTCGGCTGCCACGCCGGCCCGGCCGGCGCCGCCACCTGGCTGGCCGGCAGTGACTTCAGCTCCCGGAACTGGGCCCGGAACTCGGTGCTGCACCAGGTCGTCGAGGCACAGCCGGTGGAGTGGCAGGTCGAGGTGGTCACCCGGCTCGCCGCCCGACCGGTGCGCTCCTGGGGTTCGTCGATGTACCCGGTGATGGAGGCCGTGGTCCGGCGCACCGGCTGCGAGGTGCCGCGCGGCGAGGCCTTCGTCCGGGGCTGGATGGACCGCACCAACGACCTGGGCGGCGCGCGTCCCACGCTGGCCGAGAAGCTGCGCGAGGACGCCTTCACCCCGGTGCTGGTGCCCGAGCTGTTCGAACTCGCGGACATCGGCTGGCCGCTGACGTTCCGGCTCAGCCCGCGCCCCGGCGACGTCTGGACGGAGGCGATCGGCGAACTGGTGGCGGCCGGCGTGGTGGACCGGACCGAGGTGCTCGACTGCTGCCTGGCCCGGCTGCTGCGCGGCGGCAAGCCGGCCGACCAGCGGGCGTTCCTGGAGGTGCTGCGGGCGCTCGACCCGACGCCCGAGGAGTACGCGGCCCGGGTGCGCGACGTGGTGGCGCTGCTGGACGGCCCGTCGGTGCTCGCCGGGCACGCCCAGGCGGTGCTCGCCGGGCTGGACGAGGCCGGGCTGATCGAGCCCGAGGTGCTCACCGAGGCCTCGGCGGTCGTGCTGTTCCGGAGCGAGAAGAAGCTGGTCCGCGCCCAGCTGGCCTGGCTGGAGAGGGCCGCCCGGCGCGCGCCCGAGCGCTCCGGCCCGGTGGTGCTGGCTGCGGCCGAGGCCTTCGGGCACCCGGACGCGGCCCTCCAGGAACGGGCGCTGAACGTGGTGGCCCGCCACCTGAAGGCGGCGGGGGAGGCGGTGGTGGCGGAGCTGCGGGTCGCCGCCGAGACGCTGAACCCGGTCCACCACCAGCGCGCGGGCGAGCTCTTCGGCGCGCCGGTCGGCGGTGACGAGGACGACCCGGACACCGGGTGGAACGAACTCCTCCCGCCGGCCCCCGAACCGCGTCCGCTCGGCGCGCCGATCGGCTCGGCGGCCGAGCTCGCGGAGGAGCTGTCCGCCCTGCTGGCCTCGCGCGAGCCCGGTGTGGCGGCCTTCGAGCGGGTGCTGTACGGGCTGGTCCGGCTGACCCACCTGGACCGGAAGGCCCTGGCCGAGGCGGTGGAGCCGGTCCGCCGGGTGCACCCGTGGCGCGGCACCGGCAGCTGGGGGGACTGCACCCCCCGGGACATCCTCTACGTGGTGGCCGCGGTGGCCGGCGAGACGCCGCCGTGGAAACTGTGGGACTACCTCGCCAAGGGCCGCTCCCCGCTGCGCGGCGCGGGCACCACCGTGCACGGGGCCGTGCTCGCCGTCCGGCTGGAGGAGGCGGCCTGGCAGGTTCTCCAGGCCCGGCTGCCGTACCTGCTGGCCACCCCGACCGACGCCACCGGCGCCCTGGACGCGGCCGTCCTGGTCGAGCGGATCGCCGGGTACGAGGCGGCGGACGTCACGCCGGGGAAGGCCGACCTGTCCCAGGCCCTGTTGCGGGTCGGCCCGGCCACCGACGAGACGGTGCTGAAGGCCGCCGACGCGCTCACCTCCCCGGCCGGGCGCCGGCTGGCGCACTGGCTGCACACCGGCGGCCTGCCCGGGCAGCCCTCCGAGCGGGTGCTGTTCGCGCCCGGCAGGGGGCTGCGGCGCGCCAACGTGTACGGGGACCGCTGGTGGGAGGAGATCGAGCGGATCGCCGTCGCCCAGCCGGGCATCGGCGCCGGGCCGAAGGGGCCGGACGGCGAGCGGCTCACGGCCGAGCTGCGGGCGCTGCTGGACGGCACCGAGCCCAGCGTGGCCCGGGCCCGCAAGGTGTACGACTGGAGCCGGCGGGCCGTCGACCACTGGTTCGCGATGCTCCCCTGGCACCGGGAGGAGCTGGCCGCGCGCTGGCTCGACCCCTTCGCCGAGTGCGCCGACCGGGACGAGCGCGGCGCCGCCCGCTACCTGCCGCTGCTCGCCGAGGCCGGCGGTCCGGCCGGGCTCGCGCTGCACCTGGCGCTGGCGTACGGCCTGGGCGCCCGGCACACCGAGGACCGGACGGCTGCGGTGGACGCCCTGTTGGTGCTCGCCGCGCGCGGCGACCTGGACGGCGCGCTGCTCGGCCGCGAGCTGGGCGCCCTGGTGGCCTGCGGCACGGTGATGGCCGGCCGGCTGGGGGCGGCGCTCACCATGGCGGCGGAGACCGGCGCCCGGGGGACGGTCTGGTCGGTGCTCGGGCCGGCGCTGCCGGGCCTGCTGGGGGCCGACCTGTCGATGCGCGGGCTGGGCGACCTGATCGCGCTGGCCACCGACTGCGCCCGGCGCACCGGCGCCCGCGGACCGGTCGCCGAGGTGACGGCGGTGGCCGAGCGCGGCGGCTCGGGCCGGGTGGTCAAGGAGGCCCGGGCGCTGCGGGACGTCCTCGCGGTCTGAGGGGCGGGCGGCGGGCCCGCAGCGCGGGGGCGGGGGCGGGGGGCGGGGCCGGCTCGGCGCGGGCCTAGGGCGGGCGCGGGCCTAGGGTGGGCGGGACTCCCGTCCGCCCTACCCGCCGGAGCGCCCGTGCTGCACCTTCGTCTGATCGTCCCGCCCGACCTCCGGAACGCCGTGCTGGACTGCCTGGACGAGGTCGTGGGCGTGACGCACGTCATCCTGCTTCCGGACGCGGCCGTCCGGCCCACCGGGGACGTGGTGCTCTGCGACGTGGCCCGCGAGGCGGCGGACGAGGTCCTGGGCGCGTTGCGCGGGACGGGGCTGGCCGAGCGCGGCGCGATCGACGTCTCGCCGGTCGAGCTGACCCTCTCGGCGGCGGCCGACGAGGCCGAGCGGCTGGCCCCCGGGGAGGGGGCCGACGCGCTGGTGTGGGAGTCGGTCTCCGAGATCACCCACGAGGAATCGACCCTCACCTGGGTGTTCCTGGCCTTCCTCACCGTCGCCACCATGCTCGCGGCCTGTGGCGCGGTGCTGGACAGCGCGATTCTGGTGGTCGGCGCGATGGCCGTCGGGCCGGAGTTCGGGCCGCTGGCCGGGCTCTGCGTGGCGGTCGTCCAGCGACGGCTGCGCCCGGCACTGCGCTCGCTGAACGCGCTGGCGACGGGCTTCGTGGTGGCGATGGCGCTGACCGTCTGCTTCGCGGTGCTGATGGACGGTCTCGGGTTGTTCACCGAGGCGAAGTTCGACGCGGTGCGGCCGAACACCTCCTTCATCTGGCAGCCCGACGCGACCTCCTTCGTGGTCGCCTTCCTGGCGGGCATCGCGGGGCTGCTCTCGCTCACCTCCTCGAAGGCCGGAACCCTGGTCGGGGTGGCGATCTCGGTGACCACCGTCCCTGCCGCGGCCAACGCGGCCGTCGCCCTCGGCTACGGTGACGTCAAGCAGTTCTGGGGCTCCAGCGTCCAGCTGCTGCTGAACCTGCTGGGGATCGTGCTGGCCGGGGTGCTGACCCTGCTCGTCCAGCAGGGGGCGTGGGCGTGGATCCGGCGTCGGCGGGCGGTGCCGGCGGAGGCGAACAAGTGACGGCTTTCGGCTGACAACTTTCAGGCGACAACATTCAGCGAACAGATTTTGAAACTG
>NZ_JBHVFE010000114.1:0-21774 GCF_042801945.1 Kitasatospora sp. NPDC057542 | reverse complement strand
CGCCCGGACCATCCCGGTCCGGGCGGGGCCCTTTGCCTTTCCTTGGGTTGACGACCCGTCACCATGCCCACTTAACTCATTAACTATGGAACTAGATAAAGGTGCTGACCAGCCCTCCCCGATCGAGTTCCGCCTGGACCCGGCCTCCGGTGTCCCGACCTACCTGCAACTCGTGCAGCAGGTCGAACAGGCGTTGCGGATGGGCTGGTTGGCCGAGGGGGACCGGTTGCCCCGGGTGCGCGAGGTGGTCGCCGGGCTGGCGATCAACCCCAACACCGTGCTCAAGGCCTACCGGGAGCTGGAGCACCGTGGCCTGGCCGTCGGCCGGCGGGGTCAGGGCACCTTCGTGCGCGGGCTGCCCGCCGGGGTGGTGCCGCTGCGCGAACGGGCCGCGCTGCGGCGGGGGTTGTTGGACTGGATGCGCTCGGCGCGGACCGCCGGGCTGGACGAAGGGGGGATGGTCGCGGTGTTCGAGGACGCGCTGCGCGACCTGAGTGAGGGCCGCGACGGGGTGGTGGCGTGATGGCCGCGGACACGGTGATCGACTGCGGCGGGATCGGCAAGCGCTACCGTCGCTCCTGGGCGCTGCGGGACTGTCACCTCGCCATCCCGGCCGGGCACGTGGTGGCCCTGGTCGGCCCGAACGGGGCCGGCAAGACCACGCTGCTCAGCCTGGCCGCCGGTCTCACCCTGCCCAGCGAGGGCGCGATGACCGTCCTCGGCGACCAGCTCCCCGGCTCGCCACGGGCCCTGGACCGGATCGGCTTCGTCGCCCAGAACGCCGCGCTCTACCCCGGCCTGCCCGTGCGTGACCTGCTCGCGATGGGCCGCCACCTCAACCGGCGCTGGGACGACGCCCGGGCGCGCGACCACCTGGACGGCCTCGGCATCCCGCTGGAGCGCAAGTACGGCCGGCTCTCCGGCGGCCAGCAGGCCCAGGTCTCGCTCGCCCTGGCCCTCGCCAAGCGGCCCGAACTCCTGCTCCTGGACGAGCCGTTGGCCGCGCTCGACCCGCTCGCCCGGCATGACTTCATGGCCGTGCTGCTCACCGCGGTGGCCGAGGACGGCCTCTCGGTGGTGTTCTCCTCGCACGCCGTCAACGAGCTGGAGCAGAGCTGCGACTACCTGGTGGTGCTGGCCGGCGGCCGGGTCCAGGTGACCGGGGAGGTGGACGACCTGCTGGGCGGCCACCGGATGCTCACCGGCCCGACCGCCGAGGCGGACGCGGTCGCCGAGCGCCTGACGGTGGTCCGCGACCGCCGGGCCGGCGCCCAGTCCCACCTGCTGGTGCGCACCGGCGGCACGGACGCGCCGGTCTCCGACGGCTGGCGCCAACAGCGCGTCGGCCTGGAGGAGTTGGTGCTCGCCTACCTCCGCGAGCCGACCGCCTCCGCCCTGCCCGGCCCGCGCGGCGCCGTCCGTACGAACCAGAAGGTACTGTCGTGAGCTCGACCACCCTCGCCCCGCCCCGCTCCGCCGTGCTGCGGGCCGCCGGGCTGCGCCACCGGCCCGCGCTGCTGACCCTGCTCACCGTGATGGGCGCGATCTCCCTCGCCCTGCTGGTGCACGGCTGGTACCTGCACACCGGCCTGGACCGCACCGGAGCGGCCACCTGCGACCCGGCCGAGGACGCCTGCATGGCCACGTACAAGCAGTTCCTGCGGCAGTACGGCAACGGCGTGCCGGAGCTCGACGCAGTGCTCTACGTTCTCGGCGGCGCCTTCGGTGCCTTCCTCGGCGGCCCGCTGCTGGCGCGGGAGTTCGAGCACGGCACGGTCCGCTTCGCCTGGACCCAGGGCGCCGGGCGAACCCGCTGGACGGCGGGCGGCCTGGTCATGGGCGGCGCGGTGCTGGTCGTCGTGGCGGCGCTGTTCGGGCTGCTGCTGCGCTGGTGGAGTGAGCCGCTGACGCTCGGTGAAGGGGGGTTCAGCCCGGAGATCTTCGTGCAGGCGCCGCCGGTGCTGGTCGGTCGGGTGCTGGTGGCGTTCGGGGTCGCGGCGCTGGCCGGCGCGGTGTTGCGCCGCACCGTGATCGCGGTGGGCGTCGGCCTGGCGGCCTCGGTCGCGCTGCCCTTCCTCGCCCACGCGGTGCGCTCGCACTACATGACCCCGCTGGAGGAGCCGATGCACTCCATGGTGCCCATGGCGCTGGACGACCGCTGGGTGCTGAGCGTCTGGTTCTCCGACCCGGCCGGGAACCGGCTCCCCGACGACCAGTTCTACGGCCTCGGTGACTACGCACACCTCCAGTCCTTGGTGCGCGACGGCGGTTACACCGCCCACGAGGTGTACCAGCCGGCGGACCGGTTCTGGCCGTTCCAGCTCATCGAGTTCGGCTGGACGACCCTGCTCGCCGTGGCGCTGTGCGCGGCGGCGGTCTGGTGGGTGCGGCGCCGGGCGGCCTGACCCGGGCCGTTTGCAGTTTTTTGAAGTGCTTTTGTCAAAACCCTTGCAGGGGCGGGGCTCCGGGGCGTTTCCTTCTTGTTAGGAAGGTTTCCTAACCCCCCGAGGAACCGGAGCGTCCCCATGCGCCCTCAGCCCCGTCGTGCCCTCCGCGCAGCCCTCGCCGCCGTCCTGGTGGCCGCGCCCCTCACCGTCGCGGCCACCTCGGCCGCCCAGGCCGCACCCGCATCCGCAACCTCCGTCCAGCTCAAGGGCGTCGGCCTCGACGACCCGCACAAGAAGGACATCGCGATGCAGCTGGTGTCCAGCGCGGAGAACTCGTCGCTGGACTGGAAGGCCCAGTACACGTACATCGAGGACATCAAGGACGGCCGCGGCTACACCGCCGGCATCATCGGCTTCTGTTCCGGCACCGGCGACATGCTGGAGCTCGTCCAGCACTACACCGACCTCAAGCCCGGCAACGTCCTGGCCAAGTACCTGCCGGCCCTGAAGAAGGTCAACGGCACCGACTCGCACGCGGGCCTCGGCTCCGCGTTCGAGAAGGACTGGGCCGCCGCCGCCAAGGACACCGTCTTCCAGCAGGCCCAGAACGACGAGCGCGACCGGGTGTACTTCAACCCCGCCGTCAAGCAGGCCAAGAGCGACGGCCTGCGCGCGCTCGGCCAGTTCGCCTACTACGACGCCATCGTCATGCACGGCCCGGGCAACAGCTCGGACAGCTTCGGCGGCATCCGCGCCGCCGCCATGAAGAAGGCCAAGACCCCCGCCCAGGGCGGCGACGAGGCCACCTACCTCAAGGCCTTCCTGGACGCCCGCAAGGTGGTCATGAAGAAGGAGGAGGCGCACTCCGACACCAGTAGGGTCGACACCGAGCAGCTGGTCTTCCTCAACGCCAGGAACTTCGACCTCAACCCGCCGCTGAAGTGGAAGGTCTACGGCGACAGCTACACCATCAACAGCTGACGCCGGGACGGGCGAAAGGGCCCGGTGGCCGGTTCACGGCCGCCGGGCCCCGCCGTTCGGGCACGCCGCCGGTGTCAGGCGCTCGCGGTGTAGTCGTAGAAGCCCCGGCCGGACTTGCGCCCCAGCAGGCCCGCGTCGACCATCCGGGAGAGCAGCGGGGGAGCGGCGTACAGCGGCTCCTTGTACTCGTCGTACATCGACTCGGCGATCGAGACGATGGTGTCCAGGCCGATCAGGTCGCACAGCCGCAGCGGGCCCATCGGGTGGGCGCAGCCGGCCTCCATGCCCTTGTCGATGTCGGAGGCGGTGGCCACGCCCGACTCGAACATCCGTACCGCGGACAGCAGGTACGGCACCAGCAGCGCGTTGACCACGAAACCGGCCCGGTCGCGGGCGCGGATCGGCTCCTTGCCGAGCACCTGGGAGGCGAAGGCCTCGACCCGCTCGGTGGTGGTCGCCGAGGTGGTCAGGGTCGGGATGACCTCGACCAGCTTCTGCACCGGCGCCGGGTTGAAGAAGTGCAGGCCGATCACCTGCTCCGGTCGGGTGGTGGCGGCGGCCAGCTTCACGATCGGGATCGAGGAGGTGTTGGAGGCGAGGATCGCGTCGCGGCGCTCGACCACCCGGTCCAGGGTCTCGAAGATCCTGACCTTGATGTCCTCGCGCTCGGCGACGGCCTCGACCACCAGGTCGCGGTCGGCGAAGTCGGACAGCTCGACGGTGAAGGACAGCCGGGCCAGCGCCTCGTCCCGCTGCTCGGGGGACAGCTTGCCCCGCTTGACCGCCGTCTCCAGGGAGTTGGTCAGCCGGGTGCGGCCGAACTCCAGCGCCTCACCGCTGGCCTCCGACACCAGGACGTCCAGCCCGGCCCGGGCGAAGACCTCGGCGATGCCCGACCCCATCAGGCCGCAGCCGATCACTCCGACGCGCGCGATGTCAGTCACTCAGTTGCCCTTCGGTGGTGCTGGGGGTCGCCCAGCTACGGGTGGCCCAGCGAGCTGCTGGACAACGGGCCGGTGGACCGGAATGGGTGCACCGGTCACCGCCCCGACGACGTTACTACTCCGTACCGGCCAGTAGGTCACCCCCTCCCCGGCGGGGTGCCACGGTCGGTAATCCCCCGAACGAGTGAGGCGACGCCCCGGACCCGTGTGCCCGGGGCCCGACTCCGCCCGGCGGCCGACAGAATGCCGCAGACGGGGGCCGGGGGCGGAATCGGACAGGGCCGGGGACGCGAAGGGAGCACGGGGTGTCGACGGGATCGCTCGCAGGGCAGGTCGCCCTGATCACCGGCGCCGGCCGGGGCATCGGCCGGGAGGTCGCCATCGGTCTGGCCGCCGAGGGGATGATCGTCGGCCTGGTCGGCCGCACCCACGAGACGCTCAGCGGCACCCTCAAGGAGTGCGCCAAGCGCGGCTCCCGGGGTGTCGCCGTGACCGCCGACGTCACCCGCCCCGGCTCGGTGCGCGAGGCGGTCCGGGTGGTCGAGCGCGACCTCGGGCCGATCGACCTCCTGGTCAACAACGCCGGCCTGGTCGACCGCGCCGAGGTGCCGCTCTGGGAGACCGACGTCAACCAGTGGTGGCAGGTGATCGAGACCAACCTGCGCGGTCCCTTCAACCTGCTGCACTGCGTGCTGCCGGGCATGGTCTCCCGCCGGCGCGGCCGGGTGATCAACCTCAACTCCGGCTTCGCGCTGCGCCCGGACGGCAACTACACGGCGTACGCCACCTCCAAGGGCGCGCTGCTCCAGCTCTCCGACAACATCGCGGACTCGCTCGCCCGCAACGGCGTCGTCGTCCTCGACATCAGCCCGGGCGCGGTGGCCACCGACATGACCGCCGGGATGCCGATGTTCGAGGGCACCAAGACCTGGGGTTCCATCCCGTACATGGTCGCGGTCACCGTGGACGCCGCCCGCGGCCGCTTCGACGGGCTGCACGGGCGGTTCATCCACGCCGGCCGGGACGACCTGGAGGAGCTGGTCAACCAGGCCGACGCGATCCGTGCCGCGGACGCCCGCACGCTGCGGCTGCGCCCGTACAAGGACGACGATCCGATGGTCTGATCACGCACTCAGGCGCAGAGCTGGCTGGCGGTCACCGGCTTGAGCCCCGCCTTCGCCAGGCCGTCCAGGACGGCGGGCAGTGCGTCCACCGTGCACTGGTGCCCCATGTGCAGGGCCACCACCGAGCCGCCGCGCACCGAGTTCAGCACCCGGCGCTGCAACTCGGCGGCCGGAGGGTCGTTGTAGTCGCGCGGGTCGACGTCGAAGGACAGCACGTGCTCGTACCCGACCGCCCTGGCCTGCTCGCGCACCATCGGGGTGGCGTACTGCGTCGCGGACGGGCGGAACCAGCGGCCGATCGATCCGGTGAGCCGCTGCAGGCGCTCCGCGCACTGGGCGATCTCGGCGCGTGCCTGGTCCGGCGGCATGGCCGAGATGTTGAGGTGGTTCTGGGTGTGGTTGCCCAGCTCGTGGCCGCCGTCCAGGATCCGCCGGGCCATCTGCGGCTGCTGGTCGAACCAGCTGCCGACGACCATCACCGTCAGCTTGGCGCCGCGCTGCTCGGCGATCTCCAGCAGGGCGGTGGCCAGCTTCGGGTCGCCACTGCCGTGGAAGGTGAGCGCCACGTTCCGGCCGGTGCGCGGTCCGTACGCGACCTCGGCGGGGGTGCCGGGCGCGAGCGGCGGCAGCACGGGCGGGGCCGGCGGGACGGAGGGCTGGGCGGCGGCCGGGGTCGGCTCACCGTCGGGCTGGGGCTCCGCCGGGCCGGTGGGCGCGGGGGAGGCCGGGTCCTCGGCGCCGTTCCAGGCGGGGTCGGTGGTGTGCTGCGGGTCCACGGTGCCGGGGTGCGCGGCGAGCGCCCCCGGGTCGGCCCGGCGGCGCGTTCTTTCGGGGCCGCAGGCGGTCAGCAGGCCGCCGGTGGCGGCGACGGCGGCGAGCCCGGCGGTGGTCCGCAGTACGGTGCGGCGGTCGGCAGTCATCGGCAGCCAGCATAGAGAGGACGGTCCCGGCGGGCGATCCGGTACGACCGGCCGCACCAGCCTTGACGTGCACACAATCCGTCGCCGGGTGTTGCGTAAACCTGAACTCCCGCTGTTTCCGCGGTGTGTCCTTGGATACGATCACCGCGCACCAAGGGTCGACGGGCGGTAGCCGGACTCTTCCGGCATGGCGCATTGGGGGCGGACAGGATGTACGAGGACAGCGCGACGAGCGACCGGACCACGGACGCCGTGTGGGACTGGGCCAGAGCCGACGACTGGCAGCCGCCGAGCGAGCTGGACACCGGCGTCCCGCACACCGCCCGCATGTACGACTACTACCTCGGGGGCAAGGACAACTTCGAGGCCGACCGCAAGGCCGCCCAGGCCGCGATATCCGCCTACCCGGCGCTCCCGCTGCTGGCCCGCACCAACCGGCAGTTCCTCGGCCGCGCCGTCGAGTTCGTGGCGAGCCGGGGCGTGCGTCAGTTCGTCGACATCGGCACCGGCATCCCGACGGTCGGCTCCACCAGCGAGGTCGCTCAGCGGGTCGCCCCGGACGCCAGGGTGGTGTACGTGGACAACGACCCGATCGTCGCCACCCACGCCCGCGCCCTGCTGGCGAGCCACCCCGCCGGGCACACCTCGGTGATCGAGGCCGACCTGCGCGACCCGGCCGCGATCCTCGGCCACCCCTCGCTGGCCGGCGCCGTCGACCTCTCCCAGCCGGTCGCGCTGATGCTGGTCGCCGTCCTGCACTTCATCCGCGACGAGGAGGGCGCGCAGCAGGTCGTCCGCACCCTGCGCGACGCGCTCGCCCCCGGCAGCGCGCTGATCCTCTCCCACGGCAGCCCGGACTTCGCCTCCCGCGAGAGCGCCGCCGAGGGCACCCGCATCTACCGCAGCGCCAGCGCCCCGCTCGTGCTGCGCCCGCGGTCCGGCGTCGAACCGTTCTTCGGCGACTTCGAGTTCGCCGGCCCCGGGCTCGTCCAGCTCCCGCTCTGGCGCCCCGCCGCCGGCCACGTCCCCACCAGCGAACTCCCCGAGGGCTGGCAGGACGTCTCGGCGTACGCCGGCGTCGCCTTCAAGAAGTAGCCACCCGCGCGTCCGGCCCCGGCGCCTCCCTCCTACGCCGGGGCCGGACCGTCGAAGCCTACGGACACCCACTGACAACCCCTCACCGCCGTGGTTACCCTGCGGTGTGACCACCGCTGCCCTGCCGCCGCTGCCCCCCGACGTCGCCGAACTGCTGCGGGCCGTCGACGCCCCGCCCCGCCTGGTCGCCCACCTCGCCCTGGTGCACGAGGTGGCCGAGGAGATCGCCGGGTTCTGCATCCGTGAGGGCCTGGTCTTCGACCGCGAGGCCGTCCGCTACGGTGCCGCCACCCACGACATCGGCAAGACCGTCCACCCCGAAGAGCTCTCCGCACCCGGCTCCCTGCACGAGGCCGCCGGACACGCCCTGCTGCTCGCCCGCGGCGTCCCCGAACACCTCGCCCACTTCGCCCGCAGCCACGCGAGCTGGGACGGACCCGGCGTCACCGTCGAGTCACTGCTGGTCAGCCTCGCCGACAAGGCCTGGAAGAACAAGCGGGTCCAGGACCTGGAGGACCGGGTGGTCGACCGCCTCGCCGCCGCCACCGGACGGGAGCGCTGGGAAGCCTTCCTCGCCCTGGACGACCTGCTCACCCGGATCGGCGAGGACGCCCCGAGGCGGCTCGCCGTCCAGGCCGCCCACCCGGTGCGCACCGGCTGAAATTGGCACGACACGGCGGGCCGGCCGGTGTTAGCTTCCGCGGCATGGAACCCCTGAGTGAGAACGAGATCCGCGCGTCCTTCGTCAACTGCTCCAAGGGCGAGGCCCGTCGGCTCAACCTGCCCCGGGGGCTGGCCGAGCTGCCCTGGGAGCACCTGGACTTCCTCGGCTGGCGGGACCAGGGCGCGCCCGACCGGGCGTACCTGGTGGCGCCGTACGGGGGCGAGCCGGTCGGCGTGACGCTGCGCTCGCCGGTGATCCGGCGCAGCCTGACCAAGACCAACGTGTGCTCGCTGTGCATCACCGCGCACGCCGGGTCGGGGGTCGCGCTGCTCGCCGCCCGCCGGGCCGGGGCGGCCGGGCGCGAGGGCAACACGGTCGGCACCTACATCTGCGCCGACCTCGCCTGCTCGCTCTACGTGCGCGGGCTGAAGAAGTCCACGCTGGTGACCAGGCCCGACGAGTCGCTGCCGCTGGAGCTGCAGATCGACCGTACGGTGGGCAACCTCGGCGGCTTCCTCGCCAAGGTGCTCGCCACCGCGGCCGCGTAACGGCCCCGCTCCGCTCAGTGCCCGCGCAGCTGGTCCAGCTCGCGGCGCTCCCGCTTGGTCGGCCGCCCGGTCCCGCGGTCCCGCGTCCCGGCCGACGCGACGAACTCGCGCGGCGGCCGCGGCGGGCTGGTGTCGACCAGGCACTCCGCCGCGACCGCGGCGCCGACCCGCTTGCGGATCAGCTTCTGCACCACCACGACCCGCTCGTAACCCTCCTCGCGGACCCGGACCTCGTCCCCGGGCTTCAGCGCCTGGGCGGGCTTGGCCCGCTCGCCGTTCACCCGGACGTGTCCGGCCCGGCAGGCGGCCGCCGCCAGCGCACGTGTCCTGACCAGCCGGACCGACCAGATCCAGCTGTCCACCCGCACGCTTCCCTCGTGTTCAGCCATCCTCGGAGCCTACCCAAGGCCTACGCCGCGGGCGGCGTCTCCTGGACCGCCCAGCCGTTGCCGTCCGGGTCGTTGAAGAACACGAAGTTGTTCCACGCCTCGCCGTGCCCGTCCACCCGGTCCCCTGCCACGAAGTGCTGGACCGGGCTGACCTGCACGCCCCGCGCCACCAGTTCGGCGTGCGCCTTCTCGATGTCGGGCACCACCAACTGGAGGCCCTTCACCGATCCGGGCGGCGAGTCGATCACCCCCTTGCCCACCACGATCGAGCAGGGCGAGCCGGGGGGAGTCAGCTGAACCACCCGGGTCCCGTCCCGCAGTACGGTGTCGTGGTCGACGGTGAACCCGGCCTGCTCCTCGTAGAAGAGCTTCGAGCGGTTCACGTCCGACACCGGGATCACCACGACTTCGAGTTTCCAGTCCATCGTCCTCACCTCGCTCGGTCGGACTCTTCCAGTATCCGGCCGCAACTGCTCCCGGAGGCCGTCGGATAGCCTGAGAACACGATGAATCCGCAGACCACGCCCGCCGCGTCCCCGTTCTCCACCCCGTGGGGTGCCTTCGACCTCACCCGCTTCCCGGTGGACCCGCGCGAGCGGCTGCGGGCCTGGGACGCCGCCGACGAGTACCTGCTGCGCCACCTCGCGGGCGAGGCCGACAGCGCGGCCGGCGCGGCGACGGAGCTGGCCGGTCGCACGGTCGCCGTCCTCGGTGATCGCTGGGGCGCGCTGACCACCGCGCTCGCCGAGTACCGGCCGGTCCAGATCACCGACTCCCACCTCGGCCGGCAGGCCACCCTGGCCAACCTGGCCCGGGCCGGCGCCGCCGTCGACGAGGCCCGACTGCTCTCCACGCGGGACGCCCCGCCGGAGCGGATCGACGTGCTGCTGGTGCGCGTCCCCAAGAGCCTGGCCCTGCTGGAGGACCAGCTGCACCGGCTCGCCCCCGCCGTCCACGACGGCACCGTGGTGATCGGCACCGGCATGGTCACCGAGATCCACACCTCCACCCTCCAGCTCTTCGAGCGGATCCTCGGCCCGACCCGCACCTCGCTGGCCGTCCGCAAGGCCCGGCTGATCCTCTGCACCCCCGACCCGGCACTCGACCCCGGCCCCAGTCCGTGGCCGCACCGCTACGCGCTGCCGTCGGACATCGGCCCCGCCTCCGGCCGTACCGTCGTCAACCACGCGGGCACCTTCTGCGCCGAGCGGCTCGACATCGGCACCCGCTTCTTCCTCGCCCACCTGCCCGTCCCGGCCCCGGGTGCCCGGGTGGTGGACCTCGGCTGCGGCAACGGCGTGGTCGGTACGGCCGCCGCGCTGGCCGGGCCCGGCGCGGAGCTGGTGTTCGTGGACGAGTCGCACCAGGCGGTGGCCTCCGCCGAGGAGACCTTCCGCACCAACCTGGGCCCGCAGCCCCCGGCCGAGTTCCTGACCGCCGATGCCCTGGCCCCGGACGTGATCGCCACCGGCTCGGTGGACCTGGTGCTCAACAACCCGCCGTTCCACTCCCACCAGGCCACCACCGACGCCACCGCCTGGCGGATGTTCACCGGCGCCAAGCGGGCGCTGCGGCCGGGCGGTGAGCTCTGGGTGGTCGGCAACCGCCACCTCGGGTACCACGTCAAGCTGCGCCGCCTCTTCGGCAACTGCCAACTCGTCGCCGGGAACCCCAAGTTCGTGGTGCTGCGGGCCGTCAAGCGCTGACCTGGGCGCCCTCGCCCCAGCGGGATCCGGCACGGACTCCTTGCATGAATTTTCCGCCGCGCGTATATTCATGCCAAGACGAAGGAGGAACGCCATGGCATTGCGAGTCGCCGTCGCCGGCGCGAGCGGTTACGCGGGCGGCGAGGTGCTGCGCCTGCTGCTCGGCCACCCGGAGGTGGAGATCGGGGCGCTGACCGGAGGCTCGAACGCGGGCACCAGGCTGGGCGCGCTCCAGCCGCACCTCCTCCCGCTCGCCGACCGCGTCCTCGAAGCCACCACCCCCGAGGTGCTGGCAGACCACGACGTGGTGTTCCTGGCGCTGCCGCACGGCCAGTCCGCCGCCGTCGCCGAGGAGCTCGGCCCGAACGTGCTGGTGATCGACTGCGGCGCCGACTTCCGGCTCAAGGCCGCGGCCGACTGGGAGCAGTACTACGGCTCCGCCCACGCCGGCACCTGGCCCTACGGCCTGCCCGAACTCCCCGGCCACCGCGCCGCGTTGAAGGGCAGCAACCGGATCGCCGTGCCCGGCTGCTACCCGACGGCCGTCTCCCTGGCGCTGTTCCCCGCGTACGCCGCGCAACTCGCCGAGCCGGAGGCCGTGGTGGTCGCCGCCTCGGGCACCTCCGGCGCCGGCAAGGCCGCCAAGCCGCACCTGCTGGGCAGCGAGGTGATGGGCAGCGTCAGCCCGTACGGCGTCGGCGGCGTCCACCGGCACACCCCGGAGATGGCGCAGAACCTCACCCCGCTCGCGGGCGAACCGGTCACCGTCTCCTTCACCCCCACCCTCGTCCCGATGCCGCGCGGCATCCTCGCCACCTGCTCGGCCAGGGCCAGGCCCGGGGTGACCGCGCAGAGCCTGCGCGCCGCCTACGCCGAGGCGTTCGCGGACGAGCCCTTCGTCCACCTGCTGCCCGAGGGGCAGTGGCCGCAGACCAGCAGCGTCTACGGCGCCAACACCGCCCTGGTCCAGGTCGCCCTGGACGCCGCCGCCGGGCGGATCATCGCGATCAGCGCGATCGACAACCTGGTCAAGGGCACCGCCGGCGGCGCGGTGCAGAGCATGAACATCGCCCTGGGGCTGCCCGAGGAGCTCGGCCTCCCCGTGAACGGAGTCGCACCGTGAGCAAGAGCACGAACGTCGGCGTGACCGCCGCCAAGGGCTTCCGGGCCGCCGGAGTGACCGCCGGCATCAAGGCCTCCGGCACCCCCGACCTCGCCCTGGTGGTCAACGACGGCCCCTCGCTCGCCGCGGCCGGTGTCTTCACCGCCAACCGGGTCAAGGCCGCACCGGTGCTCTGGTCCGAGCAGGTGCTCAAGGGCGGCCGGGTCTCCGCCGTCGTCCTCAACTCCGGTGGCGCCAACGCCTGCACCGGCCCGCTCGGCTTCCAGGACACCCACGCCACCGCGGAGAAGGCGGCCGCGGAGCTGGGGCTCAACGCGGGCGAGGTCGCCGTCGCCTCCACCGGCCTGATCGGCGTGCGGCTGCCGATGGACCTCCTGCTGCCCGGGGTCGCGCTGGCCGCGGGCGAGCTCGCCGAGGCCGGCGGCGAGGCCGCCGCGATCGCGATCAAGACCACCGACACCGTGCACAAGACCGCCCAGTACACCAGCCCGGCCGGCTGGACGGTCGGCGGCATGGCCAAGGGCGCGGGGATGCTCGCCCCGAGCCTCGCCACCATGCTGGTCGTCCTCACCACCGACGCCGACCTGGACAGTGCCGCCCTGGACGCCGCGCTGCGCGGCGCCACCCGCACCACCTTCGACCGGATCGACTCCGACGGCTGCATGTCGACCAACGACACCGTGCTGCTGCTCGCCTCCGGCGCCTCCGGCATCGCCCCGGAGCAGGCCGAGTTCGCCGAGGCCGTCCGTACGGTCAGCGCCGACCTGGCCCGCCGGCTGATCGGCGACGCGGAGGGCGCGAGCAAGGAGATCCGGATCGACGTCACCGGTGCCGCCACCGAGGACGAGGCGGTCGAGGTCGCCCGGACGATCAGCCGCAACAACCTGCTCAAGTGCGCCATCCACGGCGAGGACCCCAACTGGGGCCGGGTGCTGGCCGCGATCGGCACCACCTCCGCGGCCTTCGACCCGAACGAGCTGGACGTCGCCATCAACGGCGTCTGGGTCTGCAGGGCCGGCGGCGTGGGCGAGGACCGCGACCTGGTGGACATGAAGGGCCGCGAGGTCGTCATCACCGCGAACCTCAACGCCGGTACGGCGAGCGCCTCGCTGTGGACCAACGACCTGACGGCCGACTACGTGCACGAGAACAGCGCCTACTCGACCTGATCCGCGTCACTTCGTCCACGCCCACCCGAGGCGCGACCCCCTGATCCGCGACACCCCGAGCCGCCAGACCCCGAGCCGCGACACCCTGACCCGCGACATCCTCCCCCAGCCTCCGGCCGGAGGGGACCCCCATCGACGAGGGAATCCCGTGCAGATCGCACCCAAGGGCGAACAGGCCCGCAACAACACCGCGTTGCCCAAGGCCGTGACGCTGATCGAGGCGCTGCCGTGGCTGGAGCGCTTCCACGGCAAGACCATCGTGATCAAGTTCGGCGGCAACGCGATGGTGGACGACAGCCTCAAGGCGGCCTTCGCCCAGGACGTGGTCTTCCTCCGCTACGCCGGTCTGCACCCCGTCGTGGTGCACGGCGGCGGCCCCCAGATCAGTGCCCAACTCGACCGGCTGGGCCTGGAGTCGAACTTCACCAACGGCCTGCGGGTCACCACCCCGGAGACCATGGACGTGGTCCGGATGGTGCTGGCCGGCCAGGTGCAGCGCGAGCTGGTCGGCCTGCTCAACGAGCACGGCCCGTTCGCGGTCGGCATGACCGGCGAGGACGCCCACACCATGACGGCGGTCAAGCGCTACGCGGTGGTGGACGGCGAGCAGGTCGACATCGGCCTGGTCGGCGACATCGTCAACATCGAGGCCGGCGCGGTGAAGGCGCTGATCGCCGACGGCCGCATCCCGGTCATCTCCTCGATCGCCCGCGGTGCCGACGGCCACGTCTACAACATCAACGCCGACACCGCCGCCTCCGCCCTCGCGGTCGCGCTGGGCGCCGAGATGCTCGTCGTCCTCACCGACGTCGAGGGCCTCTACAAGGACTGGCCGAACTCCGACGACGTGATCAGCCAGCTCACCGCGAGCGAGCTGGACCTGCTGCTGCCCGGCCTGGCCAGCGGCATGCTCCCCAAGATGGAGGGCTGCCTGCGCGCCGTCCGTTCCGGCGTGGGCACCGCCCGCGTGCTGGACGGCCGGGTCCAGCACAGCCTGCTGCTGGAGATCTTCACCGACGAGGGCATCGGCACGATGGTCGTGCCGGACGACGAACCGACCGTGACCGGGGGACTGGCATGACTGGCGCGACGCACAACGAGCAGCTCACCGAGCGGTGGCAGCACTCCTTCACCGACAACTACGGCACCCCCCGCATCCCGCTGGTGCGCGGAGAGGGCAGCAAGCTCTGGGACGCCGACGGCAAGGAGTACACCGACCTGCTCGGCGGCATCGCCGTCAACGCCCTGGGCACCGCTCATCCGGCCGTCGTCGAGGCCGTGAGCAGGCAGATCGCCACCCTCGGCCACGTCTCCAACCTCTTCATGGCCGAGCCCACCATCGCCCTCGCCGAGCGGCTGCTGGAGCTGGACGGGCGGCCGGGCGGCCGGGTGTTCTTCTGCAACTCCGGCGCCGAGGCCAACGAGGCCGCCTTCAAGATCAGCCGGCGGACCGGCCGCACCCACCTGGTCGCCCTCCAGGGCGCCTTCCACGGCCGCACCATGGGAGCCCTCGCGCTCACCGGCCAGCCCGCCAAGCAGGACCCGTTCCGCCCGCTGCCCGGCGATGTCACCCACGTCCCGTTCGGCGACGTCGAGGCGCTGCGCGCAGCCGTCACCACCGAGACCGCCGCGGTGTTCCTGGAGCCCGTCCAGGGCGAGAACGGCGCCGTCCCGCTGCCCGAGGGCTACCTGACGGCGGCCCGCGAGATCACCCGGGCCACCGGCACCCTGCTGGTCCTGGACGAGATCCAGACCGGCGTCGGCCGCACCGGCCACTGGTACGCCCACCAGGCGTACGAGGGCGTGGAGCCGGACGTGGTCACCCTGGCCAAGGCGCTCGGCGGCGGCCTGCCGATGGGCGCGGTACTCGCCTTCGGGCCGGCCGCGGAGCTGCTCACCCCCGGCCAGCACGGCACCACCTTCGGCGGCAACCCGGTGGCCGCCGCGGCCGGGCTCGCGGTGCTGGACACCATCGCGTCCGAGGGCCTGCTGGAGCACGTCCGCAAGCTCGGCGAGCGGCTGCGGCACGGCGTCGAGGCCCTCGGTGACCCGCTGGTCTCGCACGTGCGCGGGGCGGGCCTGCTGCTCGGCATCGTGCTCACCGAGCCGGTCTCGGCCAAGGTCCAGTCCGCCGCGCAGGAGGCGGGCTACCTGGTCAACGCGGCCGTCCCGGACGCCGTCCGACTGGCCCCGCCGCTGGTGCTGACCGAGCAGGAGGCGGACGCGTTCCTGGCCGCGTTGCCGGGCATCCTCCGGACGGTGCGCGAGAGTGCCCCGGCCGATGCGAGTTGACCGTCGTCCGGGAGAATGAACACATGACCGCTTCCCACTCCGGCCCGTCCGCCGCCGGCCCGACGCCGCAGGTCCCGCAGACCCGCACCGCGCGCCACCGGCGGATCGTGGACCTGCTCACCCGCCAGCCCGTGCGTTCGCAGAGCCAGCTCGCCAAGCTGCTCGCCGACGACGGACTCGTGGTCACCCAGGCCACCCTCTCCCGGGACCTGGACGAGCTGGGCGCGGTCAAGATCCGCAACCGGGACGGCGCGCTGATCTACGCCGTCCCGGCCGAGGGCGGCGACCGGACGCCGCGCGCGCCGATGGGGGAGTCGGCCAGCGAGGGCAGGATGGCCCGGCTGGCCGGCGAGCTCATGGTCTCCGCGACGGCCTCCGGCAACCTGGTGGTGCTGCGCACCCCGCCGGGCGCCGCCCAGTTCCTGGCCTCGGCGATCGACCAGGCCGAGGTGTTCGAGATCATCGGCACCATCGCCGGTGACGACACCGTCCTGCTGATCAGCCGGGACGCGGCCGGCGGCCAGGCGCTCGCCGACCACCTCATGCAGCTGGCCCAGGCCAAGGCGCAGTAGCGCCTCGACCCGAGGAGCGCAGTACCGCCCCGCCCCGAGGAACCCCGGCCGACGGAGACCGTCCGGCCGGGGTTGTGTGTTTCATGCACTGTCGTGCATACTTATGCCATCCGCTGCACATGCATGAAGGAGCCACCGCGATGACCGCCGAGCAGTCCTCCGACGTCCGCCTCTGGGGCGCGCGCTTCGCCGACGGCCCGTCCGAGGCGCTGGCCAGGCTCTCGGCCTCGGTCCACTTCGACTGGCGCCTCGCGCCGTACGACATCGCCGGCTCCAAGGCCCACGCCCGGGTCCTGCACAAGGCCGGCCTGCTCTCCGACGAGGAGCTGGCGGGCATGCTGGCCGGCCTCGACCGGCTGCTGGCCGACGTCGAGGCGGGCACCTTCACCGGCACCGTCGCCGACGAGGACGTGCACACCGCCCTGGAGCGCGGCCTGCTGGAGCGCCTCGGCCCCGACCTCGGCGGCAAGCTGCGGGCCGGGCGCTCGCGCAACGACCAGATCGCCACGCTGTTCCGGATGTACCTGCGGGACCACGCGAAGACCATCGGCGGCCTGCTGCTCGACCTCCAGCAGGCCCTGGTCGGGCTCGCCGAGGCGCACCCGGACACCGCGATGCCGGGCCGCACCCACCTCCAGCACGCCCAGCCGGTGCTGTTCGCCCATCACGTCCTCGCGCACGTGCAGGCCCTCGGCCGGGACGCCGAGCGGCTGCGCCAGTGGGACGCGCGCACCGCCGTGTCGCCGTACGGCTCCGGAGCGCTGGCCGGCTCCTCGCTCGGCCTCGACCCGCAGGCCGTCGCCGCCGACCTGGGCTTCGAGGGCGGCTCGGTCGGCAACTCCATCGACGGCACCGCCTCGCGCGACTTCGTCGCCGAGTTCGCCTTCGTGACCGCGATGATCGGCATCAACCTCTCCCGGATCGCGGAGGAGGTGATCATCTGGAACACCAAGGAGTTCGGCTTCATCACGCTGCACGACGCCTTCTCCACCGGTTCCTCGATCATGCCGCAGAAGAAGAACCCGGACATCGCCGAGCTCGCCCGCGGCAAGTCCGGCCGGCTGATCGGCAACCTGACCGGCCTGCTGGCCACCCTCAAGGCGCTGCCGCTCGCCTACAACCGGGACCTCCAGGAGGACAAGGAGCCGGTCTTCGACTCCTGCGACACGCTGGAGGTGCTGCTGCCGGCGTTCACCGGGATGATGGCCACCCTCACCGTGCACCGGGAGCGGCTGGAGGAACTGGCCCCGGCCGGCTTCTCGCTCGCCACCGACATCGCCGAGTGGCTGGTCAAGCAGGGTGTGCCGTTCCGGGTCGCGCACGAGGTGGCCGGCGCCTGCGTCAAGGTCTGCGAGGCCGAGGGCATCGAGCTGTCCGACCTGACGGACGAGCAGTTCGCCGCGATCTCCGGGCACCTGACGCCCGAGGTGCGTTCGGTGCTCAGCGTCCACGGAGCCATCGCCGCCCGCAACGGGCGCGGCGGAACCGCCCCCTCGGCGGTCGCGGTCCAGCTCGCCGAGGTGAAGGCGGACCTGGCGCGGCAGCGGGAGTGGACTCGGATCTGAGCCCTGACGGGGTGGGAGCTGATCTCCCGCAGGGCGCGGGAGGGGCGCGGCGGTCCGACCGGCGCGCCCCTCCGGCGTCCGCGCCCCGGCCCGGGCGTAACCGGCCCCGCCCCGGGCCGTCATGCACGGTGTGTGCACCGCCCTCCCGCCCGTCCCCTCCGCCGAGGACGTCTACCTCGCCGACCGCCGCCGCCGCGTGGTCCGCGAGACCGTCGCCGCCCTGCCCGGCCGCTGCCCGCAACTGATCGCCGCGCTGGCCGAGGACCCGCCGCCCACCTACCGTGAGCTCTCCGAGCGGCTCGGCATGCCCCGCGGTTCGATCGGCCCCACCCGCTCCCGCTGCCTGGCCTGCCTGCGGATGCTGCTCCACTCGGAGCGGTACCCCTGAGCGGAGCCCGTGCGACCGGACGGAACCCGTGCGGCACGGGAGGTGACCCTCCTCACGTCCGCCCCCGCGAAGGTTGAGGGAACCTGACACCCGGGTAGAGCGCTGGCGAACGCAGCTCTTGACGGTGGTGCGATCACTCGGATACTGAGCGTGAGCGCGCCACCCTCTGCGCGCCGGGCACGACGACTGGGGAGGCCCCTCCACATGGGCATGAGCGTGATCATCTCGGCTGCGGAGGCCGAGGACGCGGAGCAGATCCTCAAGCTCCAGTACCTCGGCTACCAGCCCGAGGCCGAGCTGTACGGCGACTGGGCGATCGAGCCCCTGACGCAGAGCCTGGAGAGCCTGCGCGCCGAACTGTCCGAGCAGCACGTCCTGGTCGCCCGGCTGGGCGACGAGGTGGTCGGTGCCGTCCGCGGCCACGTCGGCGTCGACGGCGTCGGCCGGATAGGGCGCCTGGTCGTCCATCCGCGGATGCAGCGCCACGGCCTCGGCGGCCGGCTGCTGGACGCACTGGAGCGCCGCATGGCCCAGGAAGGCCCGGTGAGCGCGTACCGGCTGTTCACCGGCCACCGCAGCCTCGGCAACCTGCGGCTGTACGCCCGCCAGGGGTACCGTCAGACCCGGGTCGAGCAGGTCAACAGCCGGCTGAGCTTCGTCCACCTGGAGAAGCCCGCCCCGACGCCGCTCGCCGCGACGGCCTGAGCCCGCCCCCCCGCACGGTTCCCGGCGCCGTCACCATCCGGACCACCGGTGGCGGCGCCGAGCCGTATCCGCGCTGGTAGCAGCGCTGTGTGTCCGCATTGCGGACAGCTCCGCGAAATAATTGGGCGGAAAACGACCCATCTGTTTTACTGGCTCACATGACTGCGACGACGAACTGGACCCCCACCGGCACCCTGCCGGCAGGTGAGCGTGCCATGTGTCGTCGAATGTGTCACTGCTGAGGGCCACCGCCCCCGGCACCCTGAGGTGCCTCCCCCTCGCGCCCCGAAGCGAGACTCCGGCGCCGCTCCCGCCCGTGTGAGCGCGCCCCTCCTCCCGGACCCCTCCCTCCGCCGTGCCCGCCCACCCGCGGGCCCGGGTGACTCGTCAGGGCCACGCCGTCGTGCGCCCGGCCGTCCATGGCCACGAGCAGGGGATGGTACGTCCGGACCCTCCCGGCGCAGCGCCGTGACGACGCCGCCGACCGCAGAACCGGTCGGGTGGTCGCCCCACGCCGCCCGCCCCCGACCCACGGAAAGCCGCTGTGATCACCACCACGGACCTGACCAAGGTCTACCGTTCCCGAGGCCGCGAGGTGACCGCCCTCGCCGGCGTCGACCTGCACGTCCGCCCGGGCGAGGTCTACGGAGTCGTCGGCACCAGCGGTGCCGGCAAGTCCACCCTCATCCGCTGCGTGAACATGCTGGAGCGCCCGACCTCCGGCACGGTCACCGTGGACGGGGTCGAGCTCACCGCGCTGTCCGGCGGAGAGAACCGGGCCGGCCGCGAGCTGCGCGAGGCCCGCCGCCGGATCGGCATGGTCTTCCAGCACTTCAACCTGCTCTCCTCGCGGACGGTGCAGCAGAACGTCGAGCTCCCGCTGGAGATCATCGGGCTGGACCGCACCGAGCGCCGCCGCAAGGCCGCCGAGCTGCTCGACCTGGTCGGCCTCGGCGACAAGGCCCGCAGCTACCCCAACCAGCTCTCCGGCGGGCAGAAGCAGCGCGTCGGCATCGCCCGGGCGCTGGCCGGCGACCCCAAGGTGCTGCTCTCCGACGAGGCCACCTCGGCGCTCGACCCGGAGACCACCCGCTCGATCCTCAAGCTGCTGCGCGACCTCAACCAGCAGCTGGGCCTCACCGTCCTGCTGATCACCCACGAGATGGACGTCATCAAGTCCGTCTGCGACTCCGCCGCCCTGATGCGCGGCGGCCGGGTGGTCGAGTCCGGCGAACTCACCGACCTGCTGGCCAAGCCCGGCTCGGAGCTGGCCCGCGAACTGTTCCCGCTCAGCGAGTTCGGCACCGGCCACCCCGGCTCCACGGTGCTGGAGATCACCTTCCAGGGCGACAGCTCGGCCCAGCCGTTCGTCTCCCAGCTCGCCCGCACGTACCAGATCGACATCAACATCCTCGGTGCCGCGGTGGAGACCATCGCCGGCCGGATGGTCGGCCGGATGCGGGTCGAGCTGTCCGGCAGCCACCAGGACAACGTGGTGCCGATCGGCTACCTGCGCGAGCAGGGCCTGCAGGTGGACGTGATAGGTGCGGCGAACGGAGCGGTGGCATGACCTGGGACCAGATGCAGGAACTGATGTGGCCCGCCACCCAGGAGACCTTCCGGATGGTCGGGGTGTCCGCGCTCGTCACCGTGCTGCTCGGCCTGCCGCTGGGCGTGCTGCTGGTGCTCACCGACAAGGGCGGCCTGCTGGCCAACCGGGCCGTCAACAAGGCCATCGGCTCCGTCGTGAACATCGCCCGTGCGGTGCCGTTCATCATTCTGATGATCGCGCTGATCTCCTTCACCCGCTGGCTGGTCGGCACCTCCATCGGCTGGCAGGCGGCGACCGTGCCGCTGACCATCGGCGCCATCCCGTTCTTCGCCCGCCTGGTCGAGACCTCCGTCCGTGAGGTCGACCGGGGCCTGGTCGAGGCGGTCCAGTCGATGGGCGGCAGCACCTGGACGATCGTCCGCAAGACCCTGCTGCCCGAGGCCCTGCCCGGCATCGTGGCCTCGGTCACCACCACGGTCATCACCCTGATCGGCTACTCCGCGATGGCCGGCACGGTCGGCGGCGGCGGCCTCGGCACCCTCGCCGTCAACTACGGCTACCAGCGCTTCGAGACCGCCTTCATGTGGGTCATCGTGGCCGAGCTGGTGATCATCGTCACCGCCGTCCAGCTGATCGGCGACTTCGCCGTCCAGCGGCTCTCCCACCGCGGCCGCACCGGCGGCCGGACCAGGCTGCTCGGCCGCGCGACGGCTCCCGACAAGGACCTCGTCGCCTCCTAGACCTCCCCCGTCCGACCCCGGACGCGGCTCCCCGTTCCACGCAGAAAGGCACTTTTCGTGCGCAACGCCCTGAAGTTCACCAGCATCCTCGCCACCGCCGGCGTCGCCCTCTCGCTCGCCGCCTGCGGCAGCTCCGGGTCCTCCTCGGACGCGAACGCGCCGCTCAAGGTCGTGGCCAGCCCCACCCCGCACGGCCAGATCCTGAAGTACGTCAAGGACAACCTCGCGGAGAAGGCGGGCCTCAAGCTCGACATCAAGGAGGTCACCGACTACGTGACCCCCAACACGGCGGTGCAGGACGGGTCGGCCGACGCCAACTTCTTCCAGCACGTCCCGTACCTGGAGGACTTCAACAAGAAGCACGGCACGAACATCGTGTCGGTCGAGCCCGTGCACCTGGAGCCGCTGGGCGTCTACTCCAAGAAGGTCAAGGCGATCACCGACCTGCCGGACGGCGCCACCATCGGTCTGCCGAACGACGCCACCAACGAGGGCCGCGCGCTCAAGCTGCTCGCCGACAACAAGCTGATCACCCTCAAGGACGGCGTCACCACCGCCGCCACGCCGGCGGACGTGACCGGCAACCCGAAGAACTTCAAGTGGAAGGAGCTGGAGGCCGCCCAGCTGCCCCGCTCCGTCGCCGACCTCGACGCCGCCGTCATCAACGGCAACTACGCGATCGACTCCGGTCTGAAGCCGGCCACCGACGCCCTGGTGCTGGAGAAGGCCGACGGCAACCCGTACGCCAACATCCTCGCGGTCAAGAAGGGCAAGGAGAACGACCCGCGGGTCAAGAAGCTGGCCGAGCTGCTGCACTCCGACGAGGTCAAGAAGTACATCGACGACACCTTCCAGGGCTCGGTCATCCCGGCCTTCTGAGCCGTGGTCCGCTCGACGTCCTGATCCCGAC
>NZ_JBHVFE010000113.1:0-21992 GCF_042801945.1 Kitasatospora sp. NPDC057542 | reverse complement strand
CTGATGGCGGGCAAGGGGTTGTTCGGCCGGGTGCGGGAAGCGCTGTTCCCCTCCCGGAAGGCACCGGTGCAGTCCACGACACAGGCCGGCCAGGTGCGGGACCGCAAGTACGGCGGGAACACCAAGGCCATGGCCGCGGCCTACGGCGTCTCGCCGCGTACGGTGCAGCGCTGGATCGACGGTACCCGCCACCCAACCAAGCACATCGACCAGCTGCAGCGCGAGGCAGTCGAGGTGCAGACCACCGAGCGCGGCCGGGAGCGCAAGGCCAAGCAGCTCGCGCAGCGCGGCACGGTCTCCGGGATCGGGGCCCGGGTCGGTCGCACCGTGACGTTCGAGATCCGCGGCTCGGACGCGGTCCGGGCCCGCGACATCCACCTGAACCTGACGGGCGAGCAGGCCGCAGCCCTGGCCGTCGCCGAGGACGAGGACGAGGTGCGCGCCGTGATCGGCCAGGCCCTCGCGGACTACTTCAACGGCGGCGCCGGCTACGGCGGGTTCGGGCCGGACGACTTCGACTTCGACCCCAACGACTTCGACCTGAGCTGACCCACCACAGCGGCGAACGGATAGACCGCCCACAGCGCAGCGGGGGCCCCGCGCTACGGCGCGGGGGCTGAATCAGGAGCTGCTGCGTCGGGTCGAGTTCTCCTGCGGCGGCCCAAAGCTCTCGGGCCGTCTGGTTGAAGATGCATTCACTGTCCGGAAGTACCTGGACGACCAGCGGCAGCGTCTGCGAGACCCACTTTTCATTACGGGCCTCACGCCGCCCCAAGCTCCGGAGACAATCCCGGTACTCGTTGCGAATGATCTCGAAGACGTACGGGCGCTGGCTGAGCCCGTTGCCGTCCGGGAGCAATGCTGGGACCTGGGTTGCGTCCAGGGAAGTGGTGTACGGGTTCCACCTGATCCAGGGGTTTCGTCCCGGTAGTGGGTGTCGCCTGAGAACGTAAGACGGCCACCGGCTGATTCTTCGAGAACGACCAAGCTCTTGAAGGAGATCCGCACGATGACCGCACCGGACAGTCTGCCCTTCGCCGCCCTGCTGGAGGAGAACCTGGCTCGGCGAGTCCGGACTTGTTGCGCGCGATGGTGAAGGCCTTCGCCGAGGCGATGATGTCCGCCGACATCGACCAGGCCTGTGGCGGCAAGTACGGCCGGCCCGGCGAAGACCGCGTCAACTCCCGCAACGGATACCGGCACCGGGACTGGGACACTCCCCCAGCCTTCGGCCGGGGGTACCCCCAGCGTCGGCACGATCGACCTGGCGATCCCGCGCGTCCGTTCCGGCTCGTACTTCCCCGGCTGGCTGCTGGAACGCCGGCGCCGCTCCGAGCAGGCTCTGATCAGCGTCGTGGCGACCTGCTACCTGCTCGGCGTGTCGACCCGGCGGGTCGAGAAGCTCGCCGAGAGCCTCGGTGTCACCCAGCTGTCCAAGTCCCAGGTGTCGCAGATGGCGGGGCACTTGGACGATCGGGTGGCCGAGTTCCGCAACCGGCCCCTCGACCAGGGTCCCTACACGTTCGTCTGGGTCGACGCGCTCACCCGGAAGGTCCGCGAGGGCGGCCGGGTGGTGAACGTCCACGCCCTGGTCGCGGTCGGCGTCAACGCCGACGGGCACCGCGAGATCCTCGGCATCGACATCGCCGCCAGCGAGGACGGGGCCGGCTGGACCGCATTCCTGCGCTCCCTGGTCGCCCGCGGACTGAGCGGGGTCAAGCTCGTCGTCTCCGACGCCCACGCCGGCCTCGTGGACGCGATCGGCGGCGTGCCCGGCCTCGGCGGCGTAGACGAGAAAGACAGCCACCTGGGAGTTCTCGATCCGGCCTGCGATGCCCGTGTACTGGCGCTGTACCCCGACGGTCGTGGCTCCCTTCTTCAGGTCCCCGGTCTCGTCCACGACCAACACGGCGTTCTCGTCGCGGAGATGGTCGACCACGAAGCTCCGCACGTCGTCGCGGACTCGGTCAGCGTCCCAGGACGCTCGGCTGAGCAGATGCCGCATGCCGGCAGGACTTGCGTCACCGGCATGCTCGGCGATCGTCCAGCAGTTCTTCCGAGGGAGGTCGGCAAGCAGGCCGAGCACGAACGCCCGCGCCCGGCGACGCGGCTCCACTCGGGCGAACCGGCCCGCCACCTTGGCCATCAGGCCCTCGAATGCCTCCTGCCAAACAGCAGGCACTACGCTGGCGTCCGAGGCGGCCGCGTGATCATTGGTTGTCCACACAACACCTAATGATCAACGGAGGCCTCACCTGCTCGGACTCCACCGGAACCAGTAGCCCATCCCGCTGACCCGGTAGCGACCGCCGGCATCGAACCGCATCTCACCCACGAGCCGACGCGCGTCGTCCGGCGCCTGACGGTGGGGTGCAAGCAGTGCGTTCAGTTCGTCGTAGCGGGCGTCGATCCCGCCGTGGCCCGGATGGCTCTCAGGCCCGACCGTCCCTGCCTCATGGCACTCGTTCCACCTAACGAAGATCGCCCACTGCTCGCGCTCCAACTCCACCACAGCCGCGCTTGTGGGCCAGACGCGGTACTCGTCGGCCTCGTCGCCGAGGTACTGGTCATAGCCGTGGAAGTAGTGGGGCTTGCCGTCGATGTCAGCGAGGCCGGAACGAGGCCCGTCGTACCACTCCAACTCGACGTACACACGCTCGAAGCCGTCCGCGATCAACTGCTCTTCGTCCCAGGTCTCAGCCACATGGGCAGGCTACCGGCGAGCCACCCGCCCATCCATGATCACGATCTACGGCTGGAGTACTAGTTGTATTCGAACCAGGTCAGGATGGCCTTCACCCGGCGGTTGTCCTCGCCGGAGGGCATGCCGAGTTTCAGGAAGACGTTCCCCACGTGTTTGGCCACGGCGGCGCCCGAGAGGAACAGCTCTGCCGCGATCTCCGCGTTGGAGCGGCCTTCGGCCATGAGAGCGAGCACCTCCTGTTCGCGGGCCGTGAGCCGGGCGAGCGGGCCCCGCGGCGGGTCAGCGCGGGTGACGTGGCGGACCACCTCGGGGTCGATCACCACTCCGCCGCCGGAGACCGTCTCGACGGCCCGCAGGAAGTCCGCCACTCTGCCCACCTTCTCCTTGAGCAGGTAGCCGACGGCCCCGTCGGCGCCCGGGCCGTTCAGGAGTTCGCGCACGTACGGGCCCGTGACGTAGGCGGAGAGGACCAGTACCGGCAGGTCCTGGTGCCGCGACCGAATGTCGATCGCAGCCCGGAGTCCGTCGTCGGTGTTCCCGGGCGGCATGCGGACATCCGTGATCACCAGGTCGGGGGCGGCTCCGGCGGCGGTGAGGTCGTCGACAGCGGCGACCAGTTCGTCGGCGTCCTCGCATTCGCGGATCACGTCGTGGGCACTGGAAACCAGGATCTCCCGGATTCCGGCGCGTATCAGCAGACTGTCGTCCGCCAGAATGATTCTCACAATCGATTTCCCATCGTTTTTCCCTGTCGAATTCCGTCACCACGGGGGTTGGGCCGGGGCGGATGCCACGACCTCCGTTCCGCCGCCCGGCGGGCTGATGATTTCGAGGTTCCCACCGACGCTTCGCATCCGCTCACGCAGCCCGGAGAGCCCGGATCCGGTGCTGATCCGCGCGCCGCCGGCGCCGTCGTCGTCCACCCGGACGCGGACGCCGCTCTCGGTGCACCGCATCTCGATCCGGGCGCTCCCGACGCCCGCGTGCTTGGCGATGTTCGTCAGGGCCTCGGAGACCGTGAAGTACACGGCCGTGGCGATCGGCGAGGAGAGCCAGGCGTCCGTACCGGTGCTGGTCAGTTCGACCTGCAACGGTGATCTGGCCACCAGTTCCCGGACGGCGGCGATGAGACCGAGATCGCTCAGTTCGCTGGGGTGGATGTCGCGCACCGTCTCCCTCAGCCGTTCGAGCGCGCGCTCCGCCTGGGCCTGGGCCTGGCGGGCCAGCTGGACGATCCGTTCCTGGTCGGTGGCCGTCGCTGTGGCTTCCAGGATTCCCAGGCGCATGACGAGGGCGACGAGTTCCTGCTGGGCGCCGTCGTGCAGGTCACGCTCGATGCGCCGGCGCTCGTTCTCGAAGGCCGCCGTCAGCGAGGCCCGGCTGGCGCGGAGTTCGTCCAGTTTCGCGAGCAGGTCGGGGTTCCGGCTCCCCGAGAAGGCCCGCAGGAGCAGGTCGCGGAGCAGGGAGATGCCGGCCAGCGCGCCCACGGTGACCGCACAGAGGGCGATTCCCGCGGGCACCGCCACGAGGGTTTCCCACAGGGCGGCCGGGGTGAACGGGCCGACTTTCGCGGCGATGCCGAAACCCCAGAAGACGGGGGAGAAAACCAGCGCCAGAGCGCCGAAGAATCCGAAGAAGCCCACCAACAGCGAGAGCGCGGACAGGAGCGCGGCGGTGACGAACACGGGGAGGTCGGTCCTCCACACCGACCGTGCCCGCAGCCGACCGGCCACCCACTGCGGCCAGCTGCGGTCGGCGGGTCGCAGCGGCATCGTCCGGACTCCGCACCACTGCGCCCTGGAGCGGTCCAGTTCGGCCACCACCGGAACCGAGACCGGCGCAGCGAGAACGGAAATCAGGAGAATCGGAAAGGCGGCCGCTGCGACGAATTCGGTCAGCAGCCTCCGGGCAACACGAATCTGCGCCATGATCAACATTTTCGCACAGTTCGGATCGGTCGGGCGGTAGATCCAAGTCTACCCCAATAGCAGTGCAGGCACCCGTGCACTCCACTGCCAGGCCCTGCTTTCCTTGATTCATGCCATTTTCCACTACCGCTCCCGTGCCGTGCATTCGTTTGCGCGGCCTTCGGACGGAATTCCCCATTCCCGGCCGCCGGGGCGAGACGACGCGCGTTCTGCACGACATCGACCTGGAGATTCCCGAAGGCCGGCTGACCGCCGTCGTCGGCCCCTCCGGTTCGGGCAAGTCGACGCTCCTGCTCTGCACGGCCGGGCTGGAGCGGGCGACCGCGGGGTCCGTCGAGATCCTCGGGACGGACGTCCGCTCACTCAGCCCCCGCAAGCAGGCCGCGTTCCGCAGCGAGAACATCGGCTTCGTCTTCCAGGAGTACAACCTCGTCAGCTCGCTGACGGTCGAGGACAACATCGCCCTCCCGGCGCGGCTCGCCGGCCGCCGGGTGCCCAGGGCGCGGGTCGAGGACGCCATGGCGCGGCTCGGCATCGCCAAGCACGCGCGGCGACGCCCCGACCGCCTCTCCGGTGGCGAGCGCCAGCGCGTCGCGGTGGCCCGGGTGGTGGCGAACCAGCCGCGAATCGTCTTCGCCGACGAGCCGACGGGTGCGCTCGACCTCAAGTCGGGGCATGTGGTGCTCGACTGGCTGCAGGCGCTTCCCGCGCAGGGGAGCACGGTGCTCATGGTCACCCACGACCCTCATGCGGCCGCGCGGGCCGATCAGGTCGTGGTGATGGGGTCCGGGCGGGTACACGCCGTCATCCCCGGTGGCGACTCCCGCGCGGTGGGCGACGCCGTCCTCGCGGCGCAGTCGGCGGACGAGGCGGGCGGGGAGGAGTCGTGATCCGGCTCGTGCTGTCGGACATCCGCCTGCAGGCGTCGATGTGGTGGTGGACGCTCCTGTGCGCCACGGTCGGCGCGGCGTGCTCGGCGGGCTCGGCCATCGCGATGTTCACCGCCGTCTCGGCGGCGCGGGCGGCGGGTGACGCGCGGATGGTCTCCGCGTCGATCGCCCTCGGCGGCAACATCGTCTTCTTCACCGTGCTCGCCGCCGTGGGCATCGTCGCCTCCGCGGTCGGTCTGACGCTGACGACCCAGCGGCGCGAGCACGCCCTGTGGGTGATCCTCGGGATTCCGCGCCACCGGGTCAGGTTCATCCTGCGGACGGAGCTGGTGGTGCTGGGCGCGGTGGCCGGCGCGCTGGCCGCACCGCTCGCCCTGCTGGTCGCGGGTGTCGCCCTCGCGCAGTGGAAGGGGACGGGTCTCGAACTGCACGGGGCCTCGGTCGGGTTCCGGTTCTGGTACGTCGGCGTGAGCGTGCTGTTCGGACTGGTCCCGTGCCTGCTCGGGGGCTGGGGCGTCACCCGGCGGGCCGCCAGGACGCCGGAGATGCGCGCCTTCCGGGACTTCTCCGATCCCCCGGCGCGGCCGGGCGTCGCCCGCGGTGGCCTCGCCCTGTGCCTGCTTGCCGGTGTGGTCGGGATGTGGGTCCCCGGCCTGGGCCTCGAACTCAAGGGCGGGCTCGCCCAGCGGACGGCCTTCGCGTTCGCCGGGAACCTCTTCCTCGTCTGCCTGCTGCTGCTGATGGGGCCGTGGGTGCTCACCCCGCTGATGAAGCTCTGGACGGCGCTGGTGCCCTCGCGCGGCGTCGCCTGGCACCTTGCCGTGCAGTCGTGCCGGGCCCGCGCGACGAGGAGCGTCACCACGGTGCTGCCCTTCGCGCTCTCCCTGTCGTTCGTCGGCCTCTTCATGGTGATGGGGAAGGTCATGCCCGGAGGCAGCGCCGGGCTGGACAACATCCTGGTCGTGCTGGGCTGGGTTTTCGTCGTGTCCTGGGTCGGGGGCCTCGCCGTAATCGCCCTCGTCGGGCGGGAGCGCGCCCGTGACTCCGCCGTCGTGACGGTGGCCGGTGCGCGGCCGGGCGTGGTCACCCGGTCGATGGTCTACGAGGGGGCGATCTACGCGGGGACGGCGATCGTCTTCGGCGCGCTGTTCGTCGCCGTGTCGAGTCTCACCATCGCCCTGGGAGCCCGGATCGACGTCGTCCGGGTCCTGGCGGGCCTCCCCTGGGCCACGCTCGGGGCGCTCGCCGCCGGGACGCTGGTCACCACCTGCCTCGCGCTGGTCCTGCAGGCGGCCCGGGTGTCGCGCACGGTCGCGGTCCGGGCGCTGCGCTCGTGAACCGGGGTGCGGGAATCCACACCGCCATGTTCGTTGACGAAGGAAGAATTCGATGGAACTGACCACGCGCACGCTTCTCGCCTTCGGCGGAGCCGCGCTCCTCGGCCTCGCCGCCACGGCCTGCACCACGGACGGCGCATCGGCCGACGCGACCGTGGAATCGAAGTCCTTCGACTTCGCCGGCGGCAGCCTGACCGTCAAGTCCGGTTCCGCCGACCTCGCGCTGGTGGCCGCCGACATCGAGGGCGTTCAGGTGGAACGACGGGTCAGCGGCAGGAAGGTTGGCGGGGAGGTGGGGTCCGGCTGGCAGCTCGAAGGGGGCACGCTCACACTCTCGCTGGACTGCACGGGGATCTCGGTGGACTGCAGCGCGAAGTACACCGTGAAGGTGCCGCGCGCCGTCGCCGTCACCGCCGAGAGCGGCAAGGGGCGCATCGAGGCCACCGGCTTCACCGCGGACTTCTCGGCCAGTACCGCCGGCGGCGACGTCCGGTTGTCGGACCTTCACGGAGCCAAGCTGGCCCTGGAAGGCGGCGACGGAAGCATCGAGGGCGACGGGATCTCCGCCCGGTCCGTCAGCGTCACGTCGCGGAACGGCAACGTCGACCTGGGCCTGGCCGCCGTACCCGACCTGGTCGACGTGCAGAGCAGGGACGGCAACGTCGAGCTGGGCCTGCCGGAATCGAAGTACGCGGTCCGCACGGCCGCGAAGAAGGGCGACGTCACCGTGAACGTCGCGAAGGACGACGCGAGCGGCCATTCCGTGGCCGTCAGGACCCGCAACGGCAGCATCGCCATCGGCAAGGGCGGGAAGTCCTAGCCGCCGCGCAGCAACCAGGCCGGAAGCGTTCGATCGAGCGCGAAAGTCGAACAGGAAAGAACGAATGTCAAGCAACTCCCTCTCCGGAATCAGGACACCTCGGGTACGGCGGCGTGCAGCCCTGGCGCTCGCCGCTTCGATGACGGCTGCCGTGGCGATGACGGCGTGCTCCCACGACTCCACGGACAACTCAGCCTCTCCGGCACCGGGTGCTACACGGGTAAGCGCCGACCTGCAGAAGCTCATGAGTACCGCGCCGTGGTCGTCGGGCCAGTGGGGCCTGCAGGTCGCCGATCTGCAGACGGGGAAGGTCGTCCAATCCAAGGGCGCCGATTCTCAGTTCATGACCGGTTCGACGGCCAAGACCTTCGCGGTCAGTGCTGCGCTCGATGTCCTGGGTGACGACCATCGCTTCCGTACGCCCGTGGTGCATTCGGGTACGGTCTCCGCGGACGGGCGGCTCTCCGGCGATCTCATCCTGGTCGGGAGCGGCGATCTGGCACTCGGTGGGCGGACCACCGCGTCAGGCGGACTGGACGTCCCCGACTTCGACCACTATGACGCCAACGCCGTACCCGGCATGGCGACCATCACCGAAGAGGATCCGCTGGCGGGTGTCAACGAGCTGGCTCGACAGGTTGCGGCCAGTGGAGTCCGCCATGTCGACGGCGACGTGGTGATCGACAACCGACTCTGGGACCCGGTGTCGATCGGCGGGGTGCCGGTCACTCCGACCATCGTCAACGACAACCTGATCGACGTGCTCATCACGCCGGGCGCACCCGGCGAGCCGGCCAAGGTCGACTGGCGCCCGAAGACGGCCGCCTTCGGCGTCGACGCGCAGGTGACGACCACGCCCGCCGGAAGCAAGCCGACGGTGACGACCGAAAGCGTGAGTCCTGGTCACATTCGGGTGCGAGGTTCCGTGCCCGCGGACGTGAAGGCTCCCTTCGTGACGACCTACCAGGTTCCCGACCCGGCGGCGTTCGCCCGCACCGTCCTCATCGAGGCACTCGCCAGAAACGGCGTCAGCGTATCCGCCCCCTCGCTGGGAGCGAACCCCGACAGCAAGCTTCCTCCGTCGGCGGAAGTGAGCTCGCTGCCCGTATCGGCGACCTACACTTCTCCGCCCTTCAAGGAGTACGCAAAGCTGATCAACAAGGTCAGCCACAACCTCGGGGCGAACCTTCTGCCGCCGCTGATGGCAGCACACAACGGGCAACGAACCTATGCGGACGGCATGAAGATCGAGAAGGAGTTCCTCGTTCGCTCAGGTGTGGATCCGAATTCAGTGAGCCTCGTCGATGCCCAGGGCCTCCCCGGCGACAAGGCGACGCCGACTGCCCAGGTGGCGCTGCTGCGGCACCTGGCACGACAGGACGACTTCGACGTCTTCTACGACTCCATGCCGAGCATCGGCGTCGATGGTTCGCTTGCCGACGTCATCGAGCGCACCGATCCCGCCGCAGGACACATCCGTGCGAAGACCGGCACCCTGGTCAGTTCCTACCAGGGCAAGCTGGCTCTCGGCACGAAGGCACTCGCAGGCTATATCGATGCGAAGGACGGCCGCCGCTACGCCTTCGCGATCTACGTGAACAACATTCCGGTGCCCAGTGACTCCGTGAGCGATGCCATCGACCTCGCGCTCAAGGCCAACAAGCAACTGGGAGCGATGGCCGCCACCATCTACAAGTCGCCCAAGGCGTGATGGGCAGCCCGAGCAGGTGATCGATTCAGCAGCTGGAGACGGATGCCGAAGGCCGGCCGCTTCCATGCCACGCGGCTCGAATCAGGATCGGATGTGGGCCTCAACCGCGCATGACGGTCCGCTGTCGCAGGCGAATCCGAGGGATCGCCGCAACACGTGGTCAGCTGGTCAGGCCGCGAGCAGTGTAGCCAGGCGCTCGGCTGGGGTCTCCCAGCCGAGCGTCTTGCGTGGGCGGCTGTTGAGTTCGGCGGCGACCTCGTCCAGCTCCTCGCGGGTGTGCCTGGACAGGTCGGTACCTTTGGGAAAGTACTGGCGGAGCGGGCAGTCGGTGTTCTCGTTGGAGCCTCGTTGCCATGGGCTGGCCGGGTGGCAGAAGTAGACCGGGACGCCGGCCGCGGTGGATCTCGGTCGGGGTGGCGGGCATGGTGGTGCCTCCGGCGCGTCAGGTGCCGGGCGGGAGGGTGAAGTCGGAGACGGGCGGAAGGTCACGCAGCACCTCGACAACGTGGTCAACTGCCGTGGCCCGCACACCTGGTGCGGAATTCGGCGTCGCGGGCGTTCAGTTCGACCACCAGCGCGGCCAGCGCCGGATCGTCCGGCGTGCGGTCCGCCTCCATCCGCAGCACCGCGACGCACTCGCGTGCCACCTGCGGCCACTGCGCGTACAGCGCGCGGCTGGGGTTTCGCTGGTTGGTTGAGAAGGTTTCGGGTTGGGGCGGGGCCGGGCGGGTCGGCTCTGGCGGGTGTTTGATGTTGCTGGCGGAGAAGCCGATGGGCGCTGGGCTGGTGGTTTCGCGGATGTGGTGAGGGAGTTGCTGTTCCCTCGAGACGCTTTCTGGGTGTGGCGGGTTTGGTGGGAGCCCGGTAGGTGGCTCTCACGGGGGTGTCCACCCTGCGGGGCTGTTGATCCCTGGGCGCGTCCGGCGAAGGCCGGCAGCTCGGACCCGCGCCACGCGGCCGCGCCCCGGCCCGGCGCCCTCGTTGAACCGCCCGTGAGGCCCTCCTCGTCCCGCCGGGCCCTCGTCCCGGCGCTGCCCGCGCCCCGGTCCCCAGCAGCGCCCAAAGGGCCGCCAGCAGCCGCCCGGACCCGCCCCCGCCACCGTCCCCCGGACCCACCGGCCCACCCAGACACCCCCCGCCTGGCCACGGTCCGCCGAGCAGGCCACCGACGCTATCGGCACGCTGCGCCACGTACGCGCCCCATCCTCAAAGGCACGCTCCACCTCCGAAGCCGGCACCCCGGCGTACCGCCTCGGCCAAGCCAACCGCGTGAAGACGGCCGTTTTCGATAGATCAATTGATCCACTGGTCGAAAGCAAAGGTCATGGCGGTACGAACCAGTTGTTGCTGTACCTCTTCCGACAAGCCGCCGTTGCCCCCAGACACCGTCGGGACGGGTTGGATGAACCAGCACGGGTCTCCGCCGGGCAGCGCGGCGAAGCCATCAAAACGGAGATCACCAGCAATCCATACGACGCCCCGGCCATCCGTCATCCCCCGCCAGACCTGATCCGGTACCTCACCCCGGAAAGCCGCCGCCACAGCACCGTCCGGGGCGAGCAGCAGGAGCCGCTTGCTCGTCTCACCCGGAACCTGTTCCATCCGGCACGGCCACACCTGCCAGGGATGGGCTCCCAGTATCTCCCGCCAGGGCTGTGGTCTCCTGAGGCCGGCCCAGGTCCCCAGCCGTGCGATCCCATATGCAAAGAGGCCGGCCGCAAGACCCGCCGGGAACATCCCCGCAGGCGAGTTGTCTATCAGCCACCCCAGCGCACCGCACACCCCGACAAACCAGCCGATCTGCCCTGGTGACTTGCGGAGTGCCGCCACCCGCTGCTCAACGGCTTGCTCCAGACGCTGCTGCACCTCGGGAGTCATTTCAGCCGCGGACCGCGGTGACACCCGGTATCCGTACTCCCTCGCCAGCATCCCCGACCCCCCACATTGCCCGCCCTGCAGAACCGCTATGAAACCGTCCCCATCCCGCCGGCACAACACCGTCCGGCCGCGCATCGAGCGACCAGACGGTGACGGCCGTGATGACCGCCGCTGCCACCGGCCACTGGCTGCCAGAGTTCGGTGGAGCACAGCCTGCCCCGGTACCACGGGACCAGCGCCGCCGGCTGGATCGCCCTCCTCTACCAGCCGGACGGCGCCAGCCTCCTCGTCGACACCCTCTCCCACCCCAAGACCCACCCCACCGCGGACCTGGCGCTGGACGCCATCCTGCGCGCCCACCAGATCGGGCCGCAGACCTCCGCCCGCTGATCAGACCTCACCAGAGCGCAGGGCCACCGTGGTGGTGACGGGCAACCGCTTCCAGCAGCGCCTGCCGCGCGCCCCACAGCCGGCCCTGCTCGGCGGCCAGGGCGCCGGCCGGCCGCCCGAGCGCGGCCTTCTCCAGCGCCTCCTCCAACGCGGTGCCGGCCTGTTTCCAGTCCTCCAGCTGCCGGATCAGGCTCCGCACGAAGACATCGACGGCCCGGCCCGGGTCCTGCCCGTCCTGGCGGGCCTCCTGGGCCACCTCGCCGAGGACGTCCTCGTCCAGGTCCTCGAACGCCGCCTCCCACCGCGCGGCCACCAACTGCTGATGGCCGACCAGCACGCTCTGCAGCTCGTCGTCGACCGACTCCTGCGACCAGGGAAGCGGGGACCGCGGCGCCCGGCCCACGACGGCGAAGGCCCGGCCGGCGACGCCCGGCCCCAACCCGGTGCCGCTGCGCCGAGGGCGGGGCGAGGAAATGCTGCTCACCCCCGCTCCAACGCCGACGGCCCCGGACTCGTCACCCCGGGCCGCCAACCCGGCGGCGCGAGGCCGGCCGACCCGACGTGCCCAAGGCCCGCCCGGCGAGGCGAAAGAGCCCGCCGCAGATCCCCGGGTGTCTCCCCCGGGGCCGTCCTCGGGTGCTGCCCCGGGGTAAAGCGTTGACTGGCCTTTCAGCGCATGGTGACCCTGTACGACGCCCTCACTCCGAACGAAAGCCCAGACCCCAGCCCCGATCCCCTAGCTTGCTGTCCTGGGAGTGCATGGCCACCAGGGCCCTGCGACGACTCAGGGCGGTTGGCCATATGAATCAGAAGACCGCGGGTGCAGCCGGGTGCCTGCTCGCCGGCCTCGGCGCAATGGCTGGGCTGCTGGTGTGGGCGCCACGGGCCGCGTTCAGCATTGATGGCGGGTTCGAGGGCCATGCCCGCGATCTGAGCGTGCTCTTCGTCGATCTGCCGCTCATACTGCTCGGTGGCACGATGGTTCCGCTCTTCACCTGGACGCTGATCACGCGACGGACGGGGCGTCCCTGGATCACGGTGCTCACGACCCTGACTGCACTCGCTCTCGGAGTGTGGGGGCTCATCGAGTGGTACACGCCGCGCCAGCACCCAGACCCCGGTTACACCGGTCCCGGGCTTTGATCCCGGAGCCTTCGACCTCCTTCTGCCAACGGGCGAGGTCGTTGCACGCAGGCGGTCAGAGCCGCCGGGTCGCCGGGCAGACCGGTGCGAACGGGTGCACTGCGGAAGCTGAACGAGGAACTCGCGCTCCCCAGGGGCGTGCAGAGGACGAGGACTGCTCCTCGTTCCCGGCGTCCTCGATGCGCAACAGCGCCCGACACGTCGACGGCCTTCTCGTCCTCCACCGCGGGCGCCGCGGCGGCGGGCCGCGGCTTCGGCTGATGCATGATCAACTCCTTCGGGGCCGGACACTGGAATGCGGCGGTCGGCCGGCCGGCCGCCGGCGGGAGGACCGCGCGCCGCCCGGTCGCCCCCGCAAGGACCGCGGTGCTCGGGGTGAAGGGTGGCGATTTCAGTCGCAGTCGTGCGGTGGCCGGTCGGCTGGCACGGTGCGGGCCCGCGCGGGCGGGCGACGGTGCCGCACGCGTGGGCCCGCGGTGCTGCGGCAACGCCGTAGTCCGGTGCGGGGTCCCGGATCAGAGGGGGTCCAGGGCGAGGCTGTGCCGGGAGAGCGGGTTGCGGGCCCGCTGCATCAGGGCTCGGGTCCGGTCCAGGGCGGTTGACGCGGAGTCGGAGCGAAGGAACACATAGAGGTCCAGCCCTTCGTCGGACAGGAGAACGGTGAGGTGCTCGATCCCGTCCGAAGGCAGGGCGTGAGCCCAGATCAGGTCCTCGACGACTGCGGCGACCGTGGATGCGGGAGGGCTGTTCTGCAGGCTCCTGAGGCGTGCGACCACGACCTGCATGCGGCTCAGGCCCGTCCGATCGTCGGGGGTGCCGCGGGTGGGGAGGCCGGTGCCGCGACGGCCGGGGGTCGGGGTCCCGAGGTGACGACGGGGCGCGTGGGGGGAGGGCGGAGCACGACTGCCTCCTGGGGGAGTGGGGGCCGGAGCAGGTCCGGAGTGGGGTCCGGAGTGGGGGCGGCCGACTGGGAGCCGACGCGACGGGGAGCGGATTCTCTCCTTCCGATCTCCCGATGGTTCGTCATCCTGATGCTTCGGTCGGGCCGAAGGAACGGGCACGGGCTGGCATCAATGGGACGGGCCGGTTGGTGCCATCGACCCGATTGGCGATTATGATCGTCAGCGGCGGGGGAGCCGTGACAGCGAACTGGGAGCTCGGGGGAACACGTGCTGGACGTTTTCGGCCTGGACACGCAGACGGAGCGCGTCTACCGGCAGATGTTGGAGGGGAACCCCGGCGGCGTCGCCGAACTCGCGAGGCGGACCGGCACCACGGAGCCGAGAGTGAGGGAGGCGCTCGACCGGCTGGTCGAACTGGGACTCCTGGCACCGTCCCGGGAGACGGTCGGCGGTCTGCGCGCCGTCAGTCTCGAAGTCGGGTTGGAACAACTGGTGCGTCGACAGGAGGAGGAACTGGCCAGGCGCCATCACGAGCTGGCGGCCAGGAAGGCGGCTGCGGCCCGCGCCATCGCCGAGTACGCGACCCTGCGTCCCGACAGCGAGCAGGAAGGCAATGAGCGTCTGCTGGGACTCGACGCCGTTCATGCTCGGTTGGAGGTCCTCACCGGGCGGCTCAGTGAGGAATGCCTGTCGATCATCCCGGGCGGTGCCCGGCCCGAGGTGAGTCTGGAGGCCTCCCGTCCCCTCGACGAACAGGCCCTGGGCCGACAGGTGCGGATGCGTGTCGTCTATCAGGAGAGTGTCCGCAACGACCCGGCGACCTTCGCGTACGCACAGCGGACCACCGAGCGCGGTGGCGAGGTCCGTACGAGTCCCGTGCTGCCCGCCCGGCTCCTGATCTTCGACCGGACCACGGCCCTCGTCCCGATCGACCCGGAGAACCCCCGGATCGGTGCCCTGTGCACCAGCTCCCCCGGCATGGTGGCAACGCTCGTCGCGCTCTTCGAGCAGACCTGGGAGGCGGCGGTCCCGCTGGGCGCGGCCTGGGACCGGGGACCCGAGGACGGGGTCAGTCAGGGGGAGCGCGAACTGCTCAGGCTGCTGGCGTCGGGCCTGACCGACGAGGTCGTCGGCAGACGCCTGGGGGTGTCGATGCGTACGGTGCGCCGGCACATGGCGGCGCTGATGGAGCGTCTGGAGGCGGCCAGCAGGTTCGAGGCGGGTCTGAAGGCGGCTCAGCGCGGTTGGCTGTGAGCCGGGCGGTCACAGCCGTTCGTGGATCCGGATCCGCGCGTGGATCACACCCCGGAGCGGTCCCGACCCGGTAGCCGCTCCTCCGCGGGCTCCCCGTCCGGGGCGAGCGCGCGGTAGGCGTTCGCGACGGCGAGCAACCTGGCGACCTCCTCGCGCGGCGAGCGCCCTCCGGCTTCGGCCCGGAGGATCGCGGGCGGGGCGGGGACGGGGAGGTTCCGGGCCCGGTGCCGCAGGGCCGTACGCAACCAGCGGGCTTCGACGCGGGCCAGGTCCTCGTCCCGGTCGCCGTCCGCGTCAGGCCGGCCCGCCGCAGGCCCGTGCGGGACGGGCATGCCGTCGAGCGGGAGCGGCGCCGCTTCGTGCGGGACCCGCTCTGCTCCGCCCGGGACGACCTCGGTGCCGTCGCGCAGGATCAGCGCCGCGTCGCGCAGCGCGAACGCGCGGTGGGTGAGGTCGACGGAGCGATCGCCGAGGGTCGCCAGGTCGCGCAGCCGACCGCGTGGGGTGCCGAGCGCCACCTGCGGCACGGCCGCGGTGACGTCCGCCCAGAGCGGATGGGTCCGCCACAGCACGTACTGGTCGCGCACCCAACCGGCGAAGGAACCCGCCAGCGGCAGGGCCAGGCCGATCGCGAACAGGATGATCATGACGGCGGGCAGCAGTTCGCAGATCGTGTCGGTGAGAGGGACCGGGGTCCCGTCGGCGTCGAGCTGGGTGGCGTCCCCGCTGGTCAGCACGAAGTAGACGCGGTACAGCGTGTAGACCACGCCGGTGGCGCCGGCCGCCGCCAGGCAGGTGACCCCGGCCCGGACGGTGCCGCGGGGAACGCGCGCCCGGTTGGACCAGAAGAGAACCGTCGCCTGCGCCGTCGCGACCGCGAAGACCGTGTTGAAGACCCCCAGATAGAGCTCGACCCCGGGATCCCCGTAGTGTGCGTCGATCCCGAACGCGCCGTCGTAGTCGTGGGGGAGGACGAGGAAGAACAGCAGGGTGAGAACACCGGCGGCGGCCCCGGCGAACAGCAGCCGCACCCTCGCGGCGCCGGGCGGCTGCGGCCGACCGCGGACTGCCTGGACGTACTCCAGCAGGAAGTACGCGGCCGCCACCCCGGCGAGGTGCTTGACCAGCAAGGTCACGTCACGGACGCCGGTCAGGTCTGCGAGCGCGGTCTCGACGGCGGCCGGGCGCACGCTGACCCCGACCGCGATCGCGGCGAAGCTGCCCCAGAGCGAGCGGTTCGCCTTGCCGGCGAAGGCGGAGCGGGCCCTCCAGAGCACCACGCCCCAGGTGAGTGCGGGCAACAGCCAGGTGAACAGCGGGCGCATCAGGGGCTCTTCCTCCACCAGTGGGTGCGTGTCGCTCCCCGCAGGCTCTCGATCAGTCGGCCGGGTACGGCACCCGGCTCGGTCTCCGCTCCGAGCAGGCCGGACAACAGCAGCGCGATCATCTCCGCCTCCTGCTCCTCGGCCGTCTCGTAGCTGGTCCGCCCGGCGCCGAACACCTCGGCGATCAGTTCCGGGGCCAGGTCCGGCAAGAACGCCGCCAACCGGGACAACTCCAGGGAACCGCGGTGCCCGCACAGAACGTGGCCGAGCTCGTGAAGCTTGATCAGGTCCTGATGGGCTGGACTGGTGCGCTCCTCGTAGTAGACGAGGTCGACGCCGGGCAGCGCGATCCAGAGGCCGCAGGGCAGGTCGGTGCCCTGCGCGGGCATGGGCTCCAGGAGGATCGGACGCTGCCGGAGGTCCTCCAAGGAGTTCCGGAATCCGTCCACGGTGAAGGGAACGGGCAGGGACAGGTCGGTGAGCCGCCGCTCGCAGCGCCGGCGCAGGCCGGGAGGGAACGCCACGGGGTAGGTAGTCCTTCCGGACGCGGGGGGACAGAGGGGGGATGGGCGCGGGGTGCCGGGAGGCGGGAAGGACACCGCTTCCGCAGCCCCGGCCGTCGGGCGTCCGGGACGGCGTCCGCAGGCTCGGCTCAGTCGTCCTCGCTGGATCCCTTGCCGCGTTCCGCGCCGCGTTCCTCGACCTGCCGGAGGTTGTCGGCGAGGGCCAGGAGCACGTTCAGGCTGCCGTTGGAGAGCGCTGAGGCCCGCTGGAGGAGGTTGATGACCCCGTCGTTCCCCAGGGCCCGGCGCAGCTCGCCGATCTTCTCCAACTGGTCCAGCTGCTCGTCCACCACGGCGGCCTTGACATCGTCCAGGAAGTAGCTCGCGCCGGCGCTGATGCCGAACCCCCGACCCAGCCAGTCGAGTGTCTCGACCGTGGGGTTGGAGGCCTGGCCCTTCTGATTCAGACCGAGGTGCAGATTGCGGACGGTGTCCCGCGAGATGACGTCCCGCCCCGCCAACTGGTTGATCCGGTCGGCGATCTCCCGGTACGCCGGCGGCCGCCCACCGCACCTGGCCGCTTCCCGGGCCATGAGCTTCTCCAGTCGGCGGGCGATGCCGGCGGCGCGGCCGGACGGCTGATCAGGTCCGCCGGTCACTTCTGCCTTCACTTCGGCCCCCTCCTCGAATCCCGTCACGATACCCGACGCCGGTCCACGTCCGCCCACGGACGGTCGGCGCCCGTGGAACACGCCCGGGCGGGTTCGGTCCCACTGATGACCCGCGCGGACACACCCACGTCGACGCGGATCGGGGCCGCCTGACACAGAGGCCGCCAGCCACGGTTCTCGCCCGCCGCACAGGCCGCCTGCCACGAGCAGCTGCCAGCCGCTCCCGGCCCCGCTGGCAGCAACGTGCCAGGGACGCTTCCGTCCACCCGAACGCTCTTCCGTCCGCCCTGAGCTGCGGCGAAGCTGGTGACCGCCGCCGGGGAACACCGCTTCGGGGGCCGACGGACCGGACGAAGCGTCACCGCGGAACGCGATCCGGATCCACCGCACCGATGCCTTCCCTCGCCCGTGCCCGCGCTCTGCCGAGCGACCACCGATCACTGCCGCCGCCGAGTCCGATCGGGGTGCCGCCACGTCCGGCGTCCCCGCTCGGGAAGGTGGTTCCGCCTTCACCGGGTGACGGGGCGGCCACCGTTCACCACACCCGCCCACCGGAACCCCCGCGTCCCGTTCCACCACCTCGCGAGCCTCTTCCACCGGGGCGCTCGACCGCCCTCGACCCATCGCGACCCGACGTTCCACCGCCGCTCGTCCGCCTGCCGACAGGAGTATTCGTCATGTCCGTGTCCACCGCCCGCCGCCGCGGCGCCGCCCTCGCCCTCGCCACCGCGATCGTGCCGGTCAGCCTGGCCTTCGGCGCAGCCTCGGCCCACGCCAGTGTCGGCTCGAACATCACGGGCATCGCCCTGGCCAACAACTACAAGACCGCCTGCGCGACCAACAGCGCCGGGACCACCGGCTTCTACTCCAGCTGCACCGGCAACGGCGGCCAGCCCGAGAACTGGTGCGCGGACTTCGCCAAGTGGGTGTGGGCGAAGGCCGGTGTCAACGTCTCAGGCCTGACCCCGGCGGCCGCCAGCTTCGCCAAGTACAACGGCGGCCTGCACAGCACCCCCCACGTCGGCGACGCGGTCGTGTTCGATTACAACGGCGTGGCGAACCGGGCCGAACACGTTGCCATCGTCACCGAGGTCGGCAACGGCCAGATCAAGTCGATCGGCGGCAACGAGGGCGGCCAGCGCGGCAACTTCGCCGCGACGTCGCGGGTGCGCCTGGACGGACCGTACAGCTCGGCGCTCGGCTACAGCTCCTACATGGGCCAGTCGATCAGCGGCTACGTCTCCCCGATCGGCGGCACGGACAACACCCCGGCCCCCGCCCCGGCGCCGACCCCGGTGGCCAAGGACGTCACCAACCTGTTCGCGATCGGTTCGGGCGGGAGCGTCTTCAACGCCGGCGGCGACTTCGCGTCCGGTGCCTGGAGCGCCTTCAAGCTGGTCCCCGGCAACAGCGGCATCCAGAAGGTCTCCGCCGTGCAGATCGGCTCCGTCGTCCACCTGTTCGTCATCGGCTCGGACGGCACCGTGTACACCGCCGACGGCGACACGGCCACCGGCTCGTGGAGCGCCTTCCAGCCGGTGCAGGGCAACAGCGGCATCCAGCAGATCACCGCCACCGCCGTCGGCAGCACCGTCCACCTGTTCGCCATCGGCTCGGACGGCACCGTGTACACCGCCGACGGCAACTACGCGACGGGTTCCTGGAGCGCCTTCCAGCCGCTGCAGGGCAACAGCGGCATCAAGAAGATCACCGCCACCTCCGTGGGAAGCACCGTCCACCTGTACGCCGTCGGCTCCGACGAGCGGATCTACACCGCCGACGGCGACTACGCCACCGGCACCTGGAGCACCTTCCAGCCCCTGCAGGGCAACAGCGGCATCCAGGAGATCGCCGCCGTCACCACCGGCACCACGGTGCGCCTGTTCGCCACGGGGTCGGACGGCACCGTGTACACCGCCGACGGCAACTACGCGACCGGCACCTGGAGCACCTTCCAGCCGCTGCAGGGCAACAGCGGCATCAAGAAGATCACCGCCAACGCCGTCGGCAACACCGTCCACCTGTACGCCGTCGGCTCCGACGACCGGATCTACAACGCGAACGGCGACTACGCGACCGGCTCGTGGAGCACCTTCCAGCCCCTGCAGGGCAACAGCGGCATCCAGGAGATCACCGCCACCTCCGCGCTCTGATCCTCGCGGGCGTCCCGTACCGGCGGCCGCCGCCACGGTGACCGGTGCACGACCTCCACGGCCCGGCCCCCGGGGGATCCACCCCGCGGGGCCGGGCCCGAGCCAGGTGCCACCGCACACGCCCGCCCCTGCCTTCCGTGCCGGCCCCGCTGCCCGCACACCGCATTCCGTACCTCGTACTTGGCCCCGAGACCAGGAAGAACCGCACCCTCGTGAGCAAGCAGTTCCGCAAGCTTCTGCCCGCCGCCGCCGCCGTCGCGCTGCTCTCGCCCCTGGCCGTCACGGCCGGCCCCGCCCACGCCGCACTCCAGCCCGACCGCTCCTGCGGGACCGTCACCGACGCCGACAGGTCGGCCGCCACGAGCCTGAACACCGTCCTCACCGGCAAACTCGCCCACGCCATGACCGCCTACCGGTTCTCCTGCGCCCGGGCGATCGTCGCCGCCACCCGCGCCCACGACCTGCCCGACCAGGCCGCCGTCATCGCGGTCACCACCGCGATCGTCGAGTCCGAACTGCGCAACAACCCCAACGTCCTCGACGCGACCAGCGTCGGGCTGTTCCAGCAGCAGACCTGGTGGGGCAGCACCGAGGAGCGCCTGGACCCGGCCTACGCCACCAACGCCTTCCTGGACGGAATGCTGGCGGCCTACCCCAACGGCAGCTGGAAGACCCAGCCGGTGGGCGTCGTGTGCCAGAAGGTCCAGCGCTCCGCCTTCCCCGCTGCCTACCAGCCCCAGGCCGCGGACGCCCAGCGCATCGTCGCCGCGATGACGACCGCGCCGGCTCCCGCCCCCGCGCCCGCCTCCAAGGCACGGGTCAGCACGATCGGCTCCGACGGGGCGCTCTACGCCACCGACGGCGACTACGCCGGCACCGGCTGGTCCGGCAACTGGGCCCCCCAGGGCGGCACCGGCCTCAAGGCCGTGGCGAGCGCGGTCACCGGCAACACCATGCACGTCTTCGCCCTCGGTTCCACCGGTCGCGTCTACACCAAGGACGCCGACTACGACACCGGCCGGTGGACCACCACCTGGCAGGAGGTGCCCGGCGGCGCCGAGGGCGCCGAAGCCGTCAGCGCCACCACCATCGGCAACCGCGTGCACCTGAACATCATCGGCTCCGACCGGTCGCTCCACACCACCGACGCCGACTACGCGGGCACCGGCTGGTCCGGAACCTGGGTCCCCCTCGGCGGCACCGGTCTCAAGGCCCTCGCCAGCACCGTCACCGGCAACACCATGCACGTCTTCGCCCTCGGTTCCACCGGCCGCGTCTACACCATGGACGCCGACTACAGCACCGGGCGCTGGAGCGACTCCTGGCAGGAGGTCCCCGGCGGCGCCGCCGATGCCAAGGCCATCACCGCCGCCGCCACCGGCAACCGCGTGCACCTGAACATCATCGGCTCCGACCGCTCCCTCTACACCACCGACGGCGACTACGCCGGCACCGGCTGGTCCGGCAACTGGGCCCCCCAGGGCGGCACCGGCCTCAGGGAAAGGGTGGCGAGCGCGGTCACCGGCAACACCGTGCACGTGTACGTCCTCGGTTCCACCGGTCGCGTCTACACCAAGGACGCCGACTACAGCACCGGCCAGTGGACCACCACCTGGCAGGAGGTCCCCGGCGGCGCCGACGACGCCGACGCGATCACCGCGAGCACCACCCGCTGACACCCGCCCGCCGAGGCCCTGCTTCGCAGCGCGCGAACCGGGAGGCGGCCGGCCGGGGGAACAGTGTGCCCCTTCCCCCGGCCGTCGCAGCACGCGCTGACGTCCGCCCACCCCGGTCCCACCCCGGTCCCTCCCCGGCGGCGGCGCCCCGCGGCACCGCCGCGGGGCGTACCCGGGCGGCGGAACTTCCCGACGCGTTCGACCCGGTTGCGGGTGCGGAGCTTGTGGTCGGTCCACGAACTCCTACTGATGGGACGACAGGTACTCCTCGCTGCTGTGCGGCCGGCAGTGACTGCCCGGGTCGCTAGTGCTGTGACCGCATACGTTCGCCGGGTTGCTGGATCACGCGGCGAGGAGGGGTCTGCCGCCCCATCGGATGCCCTTCTCGCTGCGGACGCGGGCGCGCTCGCGGCGTTGGGCGGCCAGGACGTCGGGGTGGCGGGCGTTGGTGTTGCGCCAGCGCAGGTAGGCGTGCAGCGCGCGGGTCTGGACCGTGTGGTTGGGGTGGTTTGAGAGGACGTTAAGTCCCCTTTCTCTCGGTTCGTGATCGCTCGTTCGTGTGAACGTCGGCCGTACTGGCGTGCCAGTCGGGGCCCGGGTGATGTTCTGCGGCTCATGGACAGACGGGCGTACCCGAGTGACTTATCGGATGAGCAGTGGGCGTTGATCGAGCCGATGATCACGGCCTGGAAGCAGGGCAGGGTGGC
>NZ_JBHVFE010000112.1:0-22052 GCF_042801945.1 Kitasatospora sp. NPDC057542 | reverse complement strand
GGCGGGGACGGTCCCGTGCCGTCCCGCCGCGCCCCGGCCGTCCGCCCTTCCTTCCCCACCCCTCCGGAGAACCCCGTATGACCCCCGACGCCCCCTGGCTGATCGCCGGACTGGGCAACCCCGGCCCGTGGTTCCGGCTCACCCGGCACAACGCGGGCTTCCTGGCCGTGGACCGGCTGGCCGAACGGCACGGCGCCCGGTTCCGCCGGCGCGGGATCGCCACCCTGGTGGCCGAGATCGCCGTCGACGGTCACCGGGTGCTGCTGGCCAAGCCGCTGTGGTCCATCAACCTGTCCGGACGCCCGGTGGCCGCACTGCTGCGCCGCCACGGCGTCCCGGTCGAGCGGCTGGTGGTGGTGCAGGACGACCTGGACTTCGCGTTCGGCTCCGCCCGGCTCAAGCGCGGCGGCGGCCCCGGCGGCCACAACGGGGTGCGCTCGGTGGGCGAGGTGCTCGGCACCCGGGACTTCGTCCGGCTGCGGTTCGGCATCGGACGACCGCCGAAGGGCCAGAGCGTCGGGGACTTCGTGCTGAAGAAGTTCTCGGAGCAGGAACTGGCCGCCATGCCCGACGAGTTGGACCGCTGCGCGGACGCCCTGGAGACACTGGTGCGGCGCGGCCTGAACCGCGCCCAGGACGCCCTCAACGCCCGCACGGACGCCTAGCCGGGGGCCGAGGAGGCCCGTGGAGCTCAGGCCCGGACGGGCCGGGTGAGCAGGGCGGCGGCCGCCGCCACGGCGGCGAGGACGAACAGCACCGTCCGCCCACCGGACTCGGCGCCCGCCAGGTGGACGCCGAGGACGGACAGCGCCATGCCGAGCGCCGTGCCGAGGCTGCGCGCCATGTTCACCATGCCGCCGCCGACCGCCGAGCACTGCGTCGGTATCGCCCGCATCACCAGCGCGTTGTTGGCGGGCAGCAGCAGTCCCAGCCCGTACCCGGCGGTCAACAGCGGGGCCGCCGCCACGTCCGAGGCCGGCAGCAGGGCGAACAGCAGCAGTCCGCCGGCCGCGAGCAGCGCACCGAAGCGGCACCTGGTCACGTCCGACCAGCCCCGGGGCAGCAACCCGGCGCCGACCGTCGCGGCGAACGCGAACGCGGCGGGCAGCAGGGTGACCACCAGGCCCGCGTGGGCCGTCGACGCGCCTGCGCCGGTGAGCAGCACCGGGCCCAGCACCAGCGGGCAGAAGAGCAGCAGGTAGCCGATCAGCGCCACCACCAAGCCGGAGCGCACGCCCGGTGTGTTGACCAGTCCGGGTGCCAGGATCGGCCGGGCCGCCCTCCGTTCCTGGCGCACCAGCGCCAGGGTCAGGGCGGCGGAGGCGAGCAGCAGGACGGCCACCGCCCAGCCGGGCAGGGGCAGCCCGGAGGCGGTGGACAGGGCGAGCAGCAGGGTGGTGGTCGCCCCGGTGAGCAGCAGCATGCCGGGCAGGTCGAAGCGGGCGTCCTCGCGGGACCCGGTCCGGTGGGGGCCCAGTACCGCGACCGGAGCGCCCGCCGTCCGGGTGCGGGGCAGCAGGTACCAGCCGGCCAGGATGCCGAACACCGCGATCGGCACGTTGACCCAGAACACCCAGCGCCACGAGGCGTGTTCGACCAGCAGCCCGCCGAGGCTGGGCCCGAGCGCCAGGCCGAGGCCCTGGGCGGAGGCCTGGATGCCGAGCGCGCGCCGCATCGCGTGCTCCGGGACGCCGCGTGCGACCAGGGCGACGCTGTTGGCCTGCATCATCGCGGCGCCGACCGCCTGGACGGCGCGGCAGCCGACCAGGGCCCAGAGGCTGCCGGCGAATCCGGCGCCGAGCGAGGAGAGGCCGAAGACCGCGAAGCCGCCGATGTACATCGTCTTGCGGCCGACCAGGTCGGACAGCCAGCCGATCGGGGCCAGCAGGGCGACCAGGACCAGCAGGTAGGCGAGGGCGACCCACTCGACGGCGGCGAAGCCCTCGTCGAAGTGGCGGCCGAGGGCGGGGAAGACCAGGGCGATGACGCTGGCGTCGAGCTGGCCGAGGAAGGCTCCGAGGCAGACCGTGCCGACGGCCAGCCAGTGGGCGTGGCGCCAGCCGGCTACGCCGCGCGGCCGGGGCCGCTCGGTGAGCAGCCGCGAGGCGAGGGCGGTGGCGTTCATGCCCCCGAATATATCGGATACAGACATGTTCCTTCTACGAGCTGATCGCTCTGCGACAGGATGCGTCCCACGGTACGGACGGTGCCGGACGGACACCTGCCGCGAGGCCCGCAACAGAGCCGCAACACAGCGCGGCCCCGGGCCCCGAACCGGCCGCCGAACCGCCCCGTACCAGGCGATACGCTGTCCGCCATGCCGTCGTCACCACACGTTCCCGACCCCGCCACCGCAAGCCCCGACCCGGCGGTCGAGCACGCCCGGCGGCTGACCGACACCGTCACCCGACTGCGCCGCGCGCTGCGCAGCAGCATCCGCACCGACTACCCGTGGGAGTCCCTGCCGATGGCGCAGGTCGAACTCCTCCAGACGCTGGCCGCCGCACCGCTGCGAGTCGGCGAGCTGGCCGCGCGACAGCGGCTCGCGCCCAACACCGTCAGCGGGCTGGTCGGAAAGCTGCTCGACGCCGGCTTCGTGGACCGCCAGGCCGACCCCGGCGACCGCCGCACCGCCCGGATCGCCCTCACCCCGGCCGGCCGGCGGCAGCTGGACGACTGGCAGCACGCCCACGAGCGCCGGATCGCCACCGCGCTCGCCACCCTCGACCCGGCCGACCGCGCGGCGGTCGTCGACGCCCTGCCGGCACTGGAACAGCTCGCCCGCGCCCTCGCCCAGCCGGGGCCCGAGCAGGGGACCGACCAGGGGCCTGCGCAGGCGTCCACAGCCGGCTGAAAACCACTGGTCGCCGGGGCCCGCCCGGCATTACCGTCCCCGGCATGACCACCGCAGAGGTACGGATCGAGCCCTGGACGGACGACGACCTCGCGCTGCTGCGCCAGGTCAACACGCCGGAGATGAAGAAGCACGTCGGCGGGCCGGAGAGCGAGGAGCAGCTGCTCGTACGGCACCGACGCTATCTGGACTTCGTCCCGTCCGGGCTCGGCTGCATGTACCGGATCGTGCTGCTGCCCGAGGGCGCGGCGGTCGGGACGGTCGGCTACGGCACCCGGACCTGGGAGGGGCGGACCGTCCACGAGATGGGGTGGAACGTGCTGCCCGGATTCCAGGGCCGGGGCATCGCCGTCGCCGCCACCCGTGCGGCGGTCGCGGCCGCCCGCCGCGAGGCCGCGCACCCCCACCTGCACGCCTTCCCCTCGGTGGACAACCCCGCCTCCAACGCGGTCTGTGCGAAGGCGGGGTTCGCGCTGCTCGGCGAGACGGACTTCGAGTTCCCGCCCGGGCGGTTCATGCGCAGCAACAACTGGCGGGTGGACCTGCGGAGTCGAACGTCCGGCGCTTGACCGCCCAGGGGGTGACCGGCCGGGCGTCGGGCACTCCGAAGGTGGGCGTCCGGGGGCCGGGTGGGCACGGGGTGAGCGGCCGCGGGGCCCCGGCGATCAGAACAGGGTGCCGCTCTCCAGGTCCAGCAGCCAGCGCTTGCGGTCCACGCCGGCGGCGAAGCCGGTGAGCGCGCCGCCCGCGCCGAGCACCCGGTGGCAGGGGCGGACGATCAGCAGCGGGTTGGCGCCGACCGCGCCGCCGACCGCCCGGACCATGCGCGGCTCCTGCCCGGCCAGCTCGGCGAGTCGGCCGTAGGTGACGGTCGTGCCGTACGGGATCTCGTCCAGCGCGGCCCAGATCCTGCGGCGGAACTCGGTGCCCTCGGGCGCGAGCGGCAGATCGAAGCCGGTGCGCTTGCCGGCGAAGTAGGCGGTCAGCTGGGCCACCGGCTCGGCGAGCGCCTCCGGGTCCGGCACCCACTCGTCGGCGGGCTCGGCCAGTGCGTACTTCTGGCCGGGCGCGGTGACGGTGGCCAGCGCGGCCGGTCCGCCGCCCTCGGGCAGCACCCCGCTGAGCAGCAGCCGGCCGAAGGGGCTCTCCATGGTGGTGTAGACGGTGGTGCTCATGCTCGTTCGTTCTCCGTTCCGGTGCTGCTGGTGTTGCTGGTGCTTCCGGTGCTGCCGCTGCTGATGCCGGTGTCGATGCCGGTTCCGGTGCTCGCGGGGCCGGCCCACAGCCGGTGGACGGCGTACGAGCGCCACGGGGCCCAGGCCTCGGCGGCGCGGGCGGCGGACTTCGGGTCGCCTGCGGCGCCCAGACGGAGCAGGCCGTGCTTGACGCCCACGTCACTCGGAAGGAAGACATCGGGGTCGGCCAGGGCCCGCATCCGCAGATAGCCGACCGTCCAGGGGCCGATGCCGGGCAGGTCCAGCAGGGCGGCCGCGGACTCCTCCCGGTCGGCTCCGCTGTCGAGCCGGACCACGCCCTCGGCGAGCGCGGCGCACAGGCCGGTGAGCGCGCGGCGGCGGGCGGCGGGCATCGCGAAGTCCTCCGGATCGGCGGTGGCCAGGGCCGCCGCGGTCGGGAAGAGCAGGCGCAGGCCCCCACTGGGCTCGGGCAGCGCGGTGCCGTACTTCTCGGCGAGCCGTCCCGCCAGGGTACGGGCGGCGGCGACGCTGATCTGCTGGCCGAGGACGGCGCGGACGGCCAGCTCGTGCGGGTCCACGTGGCCGGGCGAGCGCAGGCCGGGGCGCTCGCGGACCAGCGGGCCGAGCAGCGGGTCGGCGCCGAGCTGCTCGTCGACCGCGAGCGGGTCGGCGTCCAGGTCGAAGAGGATGCGCAGGCGCTGGACGGCGGTCGGCAGGTCGCGGAGGTCGGCGAGCAGGAGACGGCAGTCGAGCCAGCCGCGGGTGGGCGGCTCGCCCGGCGCCAGGCCGTCGACCTCGGCGATGCCGTGACCGTACGGGAGCGCGAGGGTTCGACGGTACACGCGCACACCGGGGCGCGCACCGGAGACGACCTCCTCCACGCCGGGGACGGCACGCAGGGCGAGGAAGTCGATCAGGTGCTCGCTGTCGAGCGCGCCGCGGTAGGCGAGGCGCAGGGTGAGGCCGCCGGCCGGGGTCGCGGTGCGGCGGCCGGCGGAGACTTCGGAGCGCAGGCCGCTGGGGGTGCGGTCGTAGACCTCGCGCACGGTGTCGTTGAACTGGCGGACGGAGGCGAAGCCGGCCGCGAACGCGATGTCGGTGACGGGCAGTTCGGTGGTCTGGAGGAGCAGCCGGGCGGTCTGCGCGCGGCGGGCGCGGGCCAGCGCGATCGGGCCGGCGCCCAGCTCGGCGGTCAACTGGCGCTGTAGTTGGCGGGCGCTGTAGCCGAGGCGGCCGGCCAGCCCGGCGACGCCCTCGCGGTCCACCACACCGTCGCCGATCAGGCGCATCGCCCGGCCGACCAGGTCGGCACGGTGGTTCCACTCGGGCGAGCCCGGAACGGAGTCGGGGCGGCAGCGGCGGCAGGCGCGGAAGCCGGCCCCCTGGGCGGCCGCGGCGCTGGGGTAGAAGACGCAGTTGACGCGCTTGGGAGTCACGGCGGGGCAGCTCGGACGGCAGTAGATGCCGGTGGAGGTGACCGCCGTGAAGAAGACCCCGTCGAAGCGGGAGTCGCGGCTGTCCACGGCTCGGTACCGGATGTCGTCGTCGATCACGCTGTCCAGTTTGGGGCACTGGGCGGGGGGTGACTGGCGGGAATCGGACATCGCCGTTGATCGCTGCTTCGGGGGCCCTCCCCCTCCCCCGCCGCCCACCCACCACCTCACCTCATGGCCCATCGGCCCTTGGCCCACCGGGCCACCGGGCCGCGAGCCCATCGAGCCCACCGGACCACGCGTCTGTCGAGCCTCTGAGCCCCCGGAGCCCGACCCGCGCCCGCGCCCGCGCCCGCGAGCACCCCATAGGCACCCACCGGGCCCCGGGCCGGAAATTCGCGACCCCACCGGCCGCCCCGCCGCTACCCTCGCCGCATGAGTGATCAGCCGTCCTGCACCGGCCCGGACGACCCGTGTGTCCTCGCCCTGCCCCCGGTCGAGTTCGCGTTCCCCGGCCCCCTGCGGGACCAGCTGGTCGCCGCGATCCTCGACGGCGCCAAGACCAGCACCACCGCCCTGGTCGCCTGCTACGAGCACGAGGGCGAGCCCCTGCCGCTGGCCGGTGAGCGCTCCGCGGTGCTCGACTCGCACGGCCGCAGGGTCGCCGTGATCGAGACCACGGACGTCCGGGTGGTCCCGCTCGCGGAGGTCGACCTCCAGCACGCCCTGGACGAGGGTGAGGGGTGCACCGGCGTGGCCGAGTGGCGTACGGCGCACGAGCGGTTCTGGAGCAGCCCGGAGATGCTCGACGCCCTCGATGACCCGGGTTTCACCGTGGACGACAGCACTCCGGTGGTCCTGCAACGCTTCCGCCTGGTGGCCGACCTCCGCTGAGCCGGGCGGGCCCGGCGGAGGCCGGTCGGCGGCCGTTGCACGGCAGCCGGTGCCTGGGCTCAGCGCTTCACCGGACCTCCCGCGGCTCGCATCGACTTGCTGATCGTCTTCCACTTCTTCAGCCGCGCCTTGGCCACCCGGGCGTCCGAACGCGAGGCGATCCACTCGCTCTCGCGCTGGAGCTTGAGGTAGCTGTCCATCCGGCGCTGCGGCAGGGTGCCGTCGGCCAGGGCCTCCTGCACCGCGCAGCCGGGCTCGGTGTGGTGGCTGCAGTCGTGGAAGCGGCACTCCTCGGCCAGCTCGGCTATGTCGGCGAAGGCCAGGTCCACGCCCTCGCCACCGTAGAGGCCGACCTCGCGCAGCCCGGGGGTGTCGATCAGCACGCCCCCGCCGGGCAGCGGGATCAGCTCGCGGGTGGTCGTGGTGTGGCGGCCCTTCTGGTCGACCGCGCGGGCCTCCTGGACGGCCATCGCCTCGGAGCCGGCCAGCGCGTTGGTGAGCGTGGACTTGCCGACGCCGGACTGGCCGATCACCGCGGTGGTGCCGGGGGTGCAGGCGCGGAGCACGTCCATGCCCTCGCCGGTCTCGGCGCTCACCACCAGCACCGTGACCCCGGGAGCGACAGCCTCGACGTCGGCCCGGATGAAGTCGGCGTCGTCGACCAGGTCGGCCTTGGTGAGGACGACCAGCGGGTCGGCGCCGGACTCCCAGGCCAGGGCGAGGAAGCGCTCGATCCGCCCGAGGTCGGGATCGGTCGCGAGGGAGGAGGCGATCAGCACGGTGTCGACGTTGGCGGCCAGCACCTGGCCGTCGGAACGCTTGCCGGCCACCTTGCGGATGATCGCGGTGGAGCGCGGCAGCAGCGCGGCCACGGAGGCCATCGGCTGGGCGTACAGGTCGACCGCCGCCCAGTCCCCCGTGCACGGGCAGTTGATCATGTCGGCGTCGCCCACCGGCCGGGTGTCGAACCGGACGGTGCGCGGCTCGCCCGTCTCCGGGTCGGCGATCACGGCGTCGCACTGGCCGCGGTCGACCCGGACGATCCGGGCCGGGAGCAGCCCGGCCTCGCCGAGCGGGGTGAACAGCTCCGCGAGCTCGGCCGTCCAGCCGTAGCCGGTCAGCGCGGAGGCCTCAGCGGAGAACGAAGAGGAGGAAGAGGAGAACAACGGAACGGAGGCAGCGTTGAACAACGCAGTGGCCCTTCGGGAGGAGATTGTCCCGGCGGGCTACGGCTGGCGCGAAGGGCTCAGCCGGCGGCCGGGAAAAGGAGGTGAACGCGAGTGCTGCCCTGGGCAGCTATTGGGGCGACAACGACCACGGGGGTTCACCTCCTGCTCTCTACTCCTCGGGCGGCCCCATGGCCCCCGAACCGGACGTGTCACACGCTAGCGGACCGGAGAATCCTGGCCAACCTGTTTTTGACCTGCGGAAATGCGGCGCAGAGGTCGCCAGGAAGGCTTTGACGGAGCACAATTGGCCCGCCGTAAACGGTCACTCGGCCACCCGGCCACGGCGCGCCCCAGCTTGACGTTCGACGTCCGGCTGACCCCCGAACCGGTGCTTGAGGTTCGGGTCGTCCAGCCACCACGGCCGCATCCCGGTCTCCTCTTCCTCCGGCCGCCCCGCCGCCCGGGCCTGCGCGGCCGCCGCCGCGAAGCGGGCGTCCAGCTCGGCGTCCACCGCCTCGGTCTCCTCCCGCCCCTGCACCACCATCCGCCGCACCAGCGCGGCCAGGAACGGCAGCCCGACCAGGTCCCCCAGCACCCAGAAGGCGTTGCCGCCCCAGGTCTGGTCCTGCGCCAGGCTCGGCCCCCACGGCCGGCCGAGCGCCAGGTAGTAGTGCTCGGCGACCAGGTGCCCACCGTAGATCAGCACGATCCCGAGCCCCGCGTCGAAGATCACCTCGGCGAAGGTGATGAACAGCCCGACCAGGTGCGGGTACTCGTGCCCGACCGGGTCGAGCTGCAACCGGGGCCAGAAGTAGGCGAGGCCCAGCAGCACCAGGGCCAGGTGCAGCACCACGTTCCCGAGCCCGCTGGACACCGACCACTCGTACCAGGGCGTGAAGTAGAGCAGCCACGGCGGTGCCATCAGCAGCGCGGTGGAGACCGCCGGGAACATCAGCACCTTGGACGGACGGCTGCGCAGCGCCCGCAGGACACGCTCCCGCCGGGCCGCCGGCGCCGCCTCGACCAGCAGCGAGACCGGCGCGCCGAGCGCGAGCAGCAGCGGCACGACCATCAGCAGCAGCACGACCTGCACGGCCCGGTCGGTGAAGAGGATCCGCTCGTACACGCCGAGGCCGGAGCAGGTGCACCAGATCCACAGCAGCAGCCCGCCGAGGAACGCGGCGGTCCGGGTGGGCTGCCAGCGCCCTCCGCCGGACCCGCTCCCCGGCCGCCTCCCACCGGACCCGACCCCCGGCTGCCCGCCACCGCCCCCGGCCCGCTCCCGGGCCGCCCGGTTGACGCCGCGCACCGCCGCCAGGTACCAGGCGCCGAGCAGCACCGACAGCACGAGCACCAGCGGTTCGGCCGTCCAGGAGGTCGCCAGGTCGGACCACTGCCACGGCGGCGGCCCGCTGTAGGCGAGCACCGAGGCGGGGCCGCCCACCACGCCGTCCACCGCTGCGTCCATCCGCCCGCTCACCTCGCTCGTTCCGGCGGTCCCCACCGGTCGGGAGCCCCGCCGCCGGGACGCCCCGGCGCCCGGCCATGATGTCCCTGCGCGACGGCCCCGCCGCGCCCGGGGCCCACCTCTATACCCGGCCCTGAACAAAGCTTTACCGGGCCCCAACAAAGCTTTGCCCAGGCAAAGTTCTGCCCTCCTCCCCCTCCCTCTCGCAACCGCGGCGAAGACACAAACGTCTGGCAGGATGCACCGTCGGCGACACCCGCCACGTGGTCGACAAGGGGATGACAAGAGGTGCGAACCACTGCACGCGGCGACGGCCGGCGGCTCGCGGCGCGCCACCGCAACATCGAACTGGGCCTGCTGGCCCTGGCGGTGGCCGTCTGCCTGGCCGGACACGTCGACGCCGGCCTGGCACTCACCGGCAGGATGCCGCCCGGGCTGCTGGTGCACGGTCTGTCGCTGGGCGCGCTGGCCGGGGCGGCCCACCTGGCGGTGCGCCGGTTCGCCCCGTACGCCGATCCGCTGATCCTGCCGCTGGGCGCCTTCCTGACCGGCTTCGGGCTGGTGCTGCTGGACCGGCTGGACTTCAGCTACAAGGCCGCGCACACCGCCAAGGGCGACTACCAGAAGATCCCGGCCGCGCCCTCCCAGCTGATGTGGGTGTTCATCTCGGTGGCGGTGGCGCTCGCGCTGATCGTCCTCGTCAAGCACCACCGTTTCTTCCAGCGCTACGTCTACCTGCTGATGGCGGGTGCGCTGATCCTGCTGGCCGCGCCGGTGCTCTCCCCGGGCGACAGCTTCGGCGCCAAGCGCTGGATCCGGCTGTTCGGGCTCTCCTTCGAGCCGGACGAGTTCGTGAAGGTCGCGATCACGATCTTCTTCGCGGGGTACCTGATGGCCTCCCGGGACGCCCTGGCGCTGGCCGGGCGGAAGGTCTGGGGGCTGACCCTGCCGCGCGGGCGGCACGCCGGCCCGGTGCTGGCGATCTGGGTGGTCAGCCTGCTGGTGCTGATCTTCGAACGCGACCTGGGCACCTCGCTCATCTTCTTCGGCGTCTTCATCGTGATGCTGTACGTGGCGACCGAGCGCACCAGCTGGGTGGTGCTCGGCCTGCTGATGGCGGTCGGCGGCGCGGCGGTGGTCGGCACCGTGGAGCCCCACGTGCACGGCCGGGTCGAGGCCTGGCTGCACCCGCTCGACTACTACAAGCCGGTGCACGACAAGGCGATCTCCGAGCAGCCCGCCGAGGCCCTGTTCAGCCTGGGCACCGGACACCTGACCGGGACCGGCCTGGGCTCGGGACGGCCCTGGCTGATCGGCTTCGCCGGGCGCAGCGACTTCATCTTCACCACCATCGGCGAGGAGCTGGGCCTGGCCGGGGTGACCGCGATCCTGCTGGTCTACGTGCTGCTGATCCAGCGCGGCCTGCGCACCGCGATCGGCCTGACCGACCCGTTCGGCAAGCTGCTGGCCACCGGTCTGTCGGCGGCGCTGGCGCTCCAGGTGTTCGTCGTGGTCGGCGGGGTGAGCGGGCTGGTCCCGCTGACCGGCAAGGCGCTGCCGTTCCTGGCCGCCGGCGGTTCGTCGCTGCTGGCGAACTGGCTCATGGTGGCACTGCTGATCAAGCTGAGCGACTCCTCCGGGCGCACCGCCCTGGACCCGGTCCAGCCCTCCCCCGAGCCGCTCCCGGCCCAGGCCGGCCCGGTCGAACGGCCGGGGCAGGCCGATCCGTCCACGGCCGGCCCGTACGCCCCGTACGGGCCGTACGACCCGTCAGCCCCGAACCCGTCAGCCCCGAACCTAGCGGACCCGAACCTGGCGGACCCGAACCCACCGAACCCGGCCCCCGTCGCCCCCGTCGCCCCCGGCGCGGCCGCCCCCTCCGCCCCGACCCAACTGCGCCCCGCGTACGGCCACCCGCCGGACCCGGCCGCCACCTGACCTGCCACCACCGACGCAACAGGGCCTCCCCCGCACCCGCGGGAGGGGCCCTGTCCGTTTCCTGCCGTCCGCCCCGCTACCGCTGTTCCCACGGCGGCCGGGGCGGCCGGGGCGGGTACCCCGGCACCTGCTGCCCGGGCGGGCCCGGCGGCGGCCCGGGCACCGGCCCCGCCACAGGTCCCGACTGCGGTCCCGGCCCGGCCCCCGGCGGCGGCCCGGCCGGCCGGTCGCTGTCCGGCGGCGGCGGGGCGGGCCGGTGGTGCGGCCCGCCGCGGGTGGTGAGCCGGCCGCGCACGTTGTCGGCGGCCAGCACGTCGGCCCACCGCTCCGGGTACTCGGAGGGGACGTCGGCGTCCTCGCCCTCGTCCTCTCCCCACTCCTCCTCGACGCCCTCGGCGAGCCCGAGTTCGCGGGCGCGCCGGGCCCGTTCGACGGCCCGCCGGGCGGCGACCTCGCGGACCACGGCCGCGGCCGCCTCCTCGTGGGCGCGCTCGTTCTCCGCGCGCGCGTCGGCGGTCTCCAGCGTTGGCCAGCGGCGGTCTATCGCGGCGTTCATCGCGGCGCCGATGAGCACCGCGAGCGCCACCACGAAGATCCACAGCAGGACGGCCACCGGCGCCGCCAGCGAGCCGTACACCGAGGGGCCCTCGACCGAGCTGACCAGGTAGACCCGCAGGCCGACGCTGCAGAAGACCAGCACCACCAGGGCGACCAGGGCGCCGGGGATGTCCTCGCGCCACGGGGTCGAGACGGGGACGGCCAGGTGGTAGAGGGTGGTCAGCGAGACGGTCAGCAGCACGATCGCGACCGGCCAGTAGAGGGCGCCGACCAGCCCGGACACCGCCGGCACCGCGTTCTCCAGCAGCCCCGGCCCGACCATCAGCAGCGGCAGCACCAGCGAGCCGATCACCAGCGCGCCGAAGTAGAGGCTGAGCGACATCAGCCGGGTCTTGACGATGCCCCGCTTGCCGTCGAGCCCGTACATGACGGTGATGGTGTCGATGAAGATGTAGAGCGCCCGGGAGCCTGACCACAGGGACAGCAGGAAGCCGATCGAGACGAGGTCGGGCCGGGTACGGTCGAACACCCCGTCCAGCAGCGGGACCACGACCTCGTTGACGGAGGAGTCCGACAGCACCGTCCCGGAGGCCGAGAGGATGCTCTTCTTGAGCCCGGCGATGGTGCCCGCACCGACGAACTCGTCGAGGTAGCCGAGGGTGCCGGCCAGGCCGAGCAGCAGCGGTGGGATCGACAGCAGGGTGAAGAAGGCCGCCTCCGCGGCGAGCCCGGTGACCCGGTACTCGACGCAGGTGTTGGTGGTGTCCTTCACCAGCTCCCACGCCGTGTGGCGCCAGGTGGCCTGTTTGGCCGCGCGCCGGGAGCCCTTGCCCCGGCGCCGGGAGGGCCGCTCGGCGTTCGGTCTGCTCGTATCGCCTGCTGCTTGCACAGGGCCAACCGTATCGGGCCGGGGCCCGCGCGGTTGATCTCCCCCGGGTACGGGCGCGTGGCCGGACGCCCGGGCGGGGAGCGGCGGGAACATCCAGATGTCCCACATGACGAAACATCAGCGTCCAGTATCCGGATGTTAGTGGACCGCGAGTCCCGCGCCGTGCGAATCTCTTGCCATGCCCAGCGCCGGAACCACCCTGGTAGGTCGACTCCACGTCGATCTCCTTCGCGTGTCCAGCGCCATCTGTCCGGTGACCTGAGCCCGCACCTCCGCCGCACCACCGCACCCGGCGCCGCCCTTCCCGCCGTCCCCGCCGAAGCGGATGCGCAGGCGCCCGCCCGGCCCTGGTCACTGCCCTCAAGGCCTTGAGAAATCCGCAGGTCAGAGCAGCACCGTACGGCCGAGCACGCCCCGCGACCCATTCGGCGCCAGCGCCACCTGCCCAGAAGGACTTCAGCATGGCCACCTCTCCCGAGACCGTCGAGCCCACGGCCGACCGCGCCGCCGAGCGCCGCCCCGCGGCGGCCCGCAAGGTGACCCGCCACCGCGGCGAGGGGCAGTGGGGCATGGGCCACTACACCCCCCTGAACGCCAACGAGCAGTTCAAGAAGGACGACGACGGTCTCAATGTGCGGACACGTATTGAGACGATCTACGCGCACCGGGGCTTCGACTCGATCGACCCGGCCGACCTGCGCGGCCGGATGCGCTGGTGGGGGCTCTACACCCAGCGCAAGGAGGGCATCGACGGCGGCAAGACCGCGATCCTGGACCCGCACGAGCTGGACGCCGAGTTCTTCATGCTCCGCGTGCGCATCGACGGCGGCCGGCTGACCGTCCCCCAGCTGCGGGCGATCGCCGAGGTCTCCGAGCAGTACGCCCGCGGCACCGCCGACCTGACCGACCGCCAGAACATCCAGTACCACTGGATCCGGATCGAGGACGTCCCCGCGATCTGGCGGAAGCTGGAGGCCGTCGGCCTGTCCACCACCGAGGCCTGCGGCGACACCCCGCGCGTCATCCTCGGCTCCCCGGTGGCCGGCATCGCCGAGGACGAGATCATCGACGGCACCCCCGCCATCGAGGAGATCCAGCGCCGCTTCATCGGCAACCCGGACTTCTCCAACCTGCCGCGCAAGTTCAAGAGCGCGGTCTCCGGCTCCCCGCTGCTGGACGTCGCACACGAGATCAACGACGTCTCCTTCGTCGGCGTGGTCCACCCCGAGCACGGCCCCGGCTTCGACCTGTGGGTCGGCGGCGGCCTGTCCACCAACCCCAAGCTGGGCGTGCGGCTGGGCGCGTGGGTCCCGCTGGACCAGGTGCCGGACGTCTTCGGCGGCGTCATCGGCATCTTCCGCGACTACGGCTACCGGCGCCTGCGCAACCGCGCCCGGCTGAAGTTCCTGGTCGCCGACTGGGGCGTGGAGAAGTTCCGCCGGGTGCTGGAGGAGGAGTACCTCACGTACCGGCTGGTCGACGGTCCCGCCCCGGCCGAACCCGCCGCCCGCTGGCGCGACCACGTCGGCGTCCACCGCCAGAAGGACGGCCGGTTCTACATCGGCTTCGCGCCGCGCGTCGGCCGGGTCGACGGCAAGCTGCTCGGCCGCATCGCCGACCTCGCCGCCGCCCACGGCAGCGACCGGGTGCGCACCACCGCCGAGCAGAAGATGCTCATCCTCGACGTCGCCGAGGAGCACGTCGACTCCGTGGTGGCCGGCCTGGAGGAGCTCGACCTGCGGGTCACCCCGTCGCCGTTCCGCCGCGGCACCATGGCCTGCACCGGCATCGAGTACTGCAAGCTCGCCATCGTCGAGACCAAGGAGCGCGGCCGCACGCTCATCGACGAGCTGGAGCAGCGCCTGCCGGACTTCGCCGAGCCGCTGACCATCAACATCAACGGCTGCCCGAACGCCTGCGCCCGCATCCAGGTCGCCGACATCGGCCTCAAGGGCCAGCTGGTCACCGACGAGCACGGCAACCAGGTCGAGGGCTACCAGGTGCACCTCGGCGGCGCGCTCGGCCTGGAGGCCGGCTTCGGCCGCAAGGTCCGCGGCCTCAAGGTCACCAGCGCGGGCCTGCCCGACTACGTCGAGCGCGTGCTGACCCGCTACCAGGCCGACCGCACCGAGGGCGAGCGCTTCGCCCAGTGGGCGGCCCGGGCGACCGAGGAGCAGCTCTCGTGAGTGGGCGTGGCGAGCGCCGAGCGCGGCGAGGTGGGCGATGAGTGAGCGTGCCGCCCCTTTCTTCTGCCCGTACTGCGGGGACGAGGACCTGCGCCCCTCGGAGGCCGGGCACGGCGCCTGGGAGTGCCACGGATGCCGCCGCGCCTTCGGGTTGAAGTTCCTCGGCCTACTGTCACCGACCGACCACGGGGGTACGTCACATGAGCAGCACCGCGACTGACTACGAGGCGACAGCCGTCCGGGCCGGCCGCGAGCTGGAGGAGGCGACCCCGCAGGAGGTCCTGAAGTGGGCCGCCGACACCTTCGGGAAGCGGTTCTGCGTCACCTCCTCGATGGAGGACGCGGTCGTCGCCCACCTCGCCTCCTCGGTGCTCCCCGGCGTGGACGTGGTGTTCCTGGACACCGGCTACCACTTCGCCGAGACCATCGGGACGCGGGACGCGGTGGCCGCGACCATGCCGGTCAACGTCATCACGCTCACCCCGCTGAAGACCGTGGCCGAGCAGGACGCCGAGCACGGGCCCGACCTGCACGACCGCGACCCGGACCTGTGCTGCTCGCTGCGCAAGGTCGAGCCGCTCAACCGCGGCCTGGCCGCCTACGACGCCTGGGCGACCGGGCTGCGCCGCGACGAGTCGCCGACCCGGGCGAACACCCCGGTGGTGTCCTGGGACCCGAAGCGCCGGAAGGTCAGGATCGCCCCGATCGCCCGGTGGACCCAGGAGGACGTGGACGCCTACGTCGCCGCCAACGGGGTGCTGCTCAACCCGCTGCTGTGGGAGGGCTACACCTCGATCGGCTGCTCCCCGCTGTCCTGCACCCGCAAGCCCGCCGAGGGCGAGGACGCCCGGGCCGGCCGCTGGTCCGGCTCCGGCAAGACCGAGTGCGGCATCCATCTCTGACCGTCCGTCGACGACCGTCGACTACTGCGTAAGGAAGACACCGTGACAGCTCACACCCCGGCCGCCGACGGAGCCGCAGAGGCGGCCCGCGCGGCCGCCCCCTGCGAGCGCGGCGCCACCGTGTGGCTGACCGGGCTCCCCAGCGCGGGCAAGACCACCCTCGCCTTCGCCCTCGCCGAACGGCTGCGCGCCGAGGGCCACAAGGTCGAGGTCCTCGACGGCGACGAGATCCGCGAGTTCCTCTCCAAGGGTCTCGGCTTCTCCCGCGAGGACCGCCACACCAACGTCACACGGATCGGCTTCGTCGCCGAGAAGCTCGCCGCCAACGGCGTGAAGGTGCTGGCCCCGGTGATCGCCCCGTTCGCCGACTCCCGCGCCGCCGTGCGCGAGCGCCACGGCGCCAACGGCACCGTGTTCCTGGAGGTGCACGTCGCGACCCCGGTCGAGCTGTGCGCGGAGCGCGACGTCAAGGGCCTGTACGCGAAGCAGGCCGCCGGCGAGATCTCCGGGCTGACCGGCGTCGACGACCCGTACGAGGTACCGGAGAACCCGGAGCTGCGCCTCCGGACGCAGGGCCGCGAGGTGGCCGAATCCGCCGCCGAACTGCACGCCTTCCTGAGCGATAGGGGCCTGGCATGACCACCGCGACCGACAGTCCCGTCCGCACCGACGACAACCCCTTCGCGCTGTCCCACCTGGACGCGCTGGAGGCCGAGTCGGTGCACATCTTCCGCGAGGTCGCGGGGGAGTTCGAGCGCCCGGTGATCCTCTTCTCCGGCGGCAAGGACTCCATCGTCATGCTGCACCTGGCCCTCAAGGCCTTCCACCCCGCGGCCATCCCCTTCTCCCTGCTGCACGTCGACACCGGGCACAACTTCCCCGAGGTCATCGCCTACCGCGACCGCGTGGTGGCGCAGCACAACCTGCGCCTGCACGTCGCCCACGTCCAGGACTTCATCGACCGCGGCGTGCTGCGCGAGCGCCCGGACGGCACCCGCAACCCGCTGCAGACCGTGCCGCTGCTGGACGCCATCGAGTCGAACCGTTTCGACGCGGTCTTCGGCGGCGGCCGCCGCGACGAGGAGAAGGCCCGCGCCAAGGAGCGCGTCTTCTCCCTGCGCGACGAGTTCGGCGCCTGGGACCCCCGCCGCCAGCGCCCCGAGCTGTGGTCCCTCTACAACGGCCGGCACGCGGTCGGCGAGCACGTGCGCGTCTTCCCGCTGTCCAACTGGACCGAACTCGACGTGTGGCAGTACATCGAGCGCGAGAACATCGAGCTGCCGGAGATCTACTACGCCCACGAGCGGGACGTCTTCGCCCGCGGCGGCATGTGGCTGACCGCCGGCGAGTGGGGCGGCCCGAAGGACCACGAACCGGTCGAGCGCCGGCTGATCCGCTACCGCACGGTGGGCGACATGTCCTGCACCGGCGCGGTCGACTCCGACGCCACCACCATCCAGGCCGTCATCGCCGAGATCGCCGCCAGCCGCCTCACCGAACGCGGCGCCACCCGCGCCGACGACAAGCTCTCCGAGGCCGCGATGGAAGACCGCAAGCGCGAGGGATACTTCTAATGACCACTGCAACCGCCACCTCGCTGCTGCGCTTCGCCACCGCCGGCTCCGTCGACGACGGCAAGTCCACGCTCGTCGGCCGCCTCCTGCACGACTCCAAGTCCGTCCTCGCCGACCAGTTGGAGGCCGTCGAGCGCGTCTCCCTGGGCCGCGGCCAGGAGGCGCCCGACCTCGCACTGCTCACCGACGGCCTGCGTGCCGAACGCGAGCAGGGCATCACCATCGACGTCGCCTACCGCTACTTCGCCACCCCCCGCAGGCGGTTCATCCTCGCCGACACCCCCGGCCACGTTCAGTACACCCGCAACATGGTCACCGGCGCCTCCACCGCCGAACTCGCCGTGGTGCTGGTCGACGCCCGCAACGGCGTGGTCGAGCAGACCCGCCGGCACGCCGCCGTCGCCGCGCTGCTGCGGGTGCCGCACGTCGTGCTGGCCGTCAACAAGATGGACCTGGTCGAGTACACGGAGCCGGTCTTCGCCGCCATCGCCGCCGAGTTCACCGCCTACGCGGCCTCACTGGGCGTCAAGGACGTCCTCGCCGTCCCGATCTCCGCACTGGCCGGGGACAACGTGGTCGAGCCGTCCGCCCACATGGACTGGTACGGCGGCCCGACCCTGCTGGAGCACCTGGAGACGGTGCCGGTCGGCAGCGACCCCAGCGCCGAGCCGGCCCGCTTCCCGGTCCAGTACGTGATCCGCCCCCAGACCGAGGAACACCCCGACTACCGCGGCTACGCCGGCCAGCTGGCCTCCGGCGTCCTGCGCGTCGGCGACGCCGTCACCGTCCTGCCCTCCGGGCACACCACCACGGTGGCCGGGATCGACGCGCTCGGCCGCGAGAGCGACATCGCCTGGGCCCCGCAGTCGGTGACCGTCCGCCTCGCCGACGACATCGACATCTCCCGCGGCGACCTCATCGCCGCCGGCCCCGCCCCCGTCCCCACCAAGGACATCGAGGCCACCGTCAGCCACCTCAACGAACGGCCCCTGCGCGCCGGCGACAAGGTCCTCCTCAAGCACACCACCCGCACCGTGCGCGCGCTGGTCAAGGAGATCTCCTACCGGATCGACATCGACACGCTCGAACAGCGTTCCGGCGCCGAGGGGCTGAACGTCAACGACATCGGCCACGTCGTCCTGCGCACCGCCGAACCGCTGGCGCTCGACAGCTACACCGACAACCGCCGCACCGGATCGTTCCTGCTGATCGACCCGGCCGACGGCACCACCCTCACCGCCGGGATGGCGGGCGAGGCCTTCGAAACCGTACGCACCACCGACGCACCCGACGAGGAGGACTGGGTCTGATGCCCCACGAGGCGTTCTCGGGCATGGACAAGGAAGGCGGCCGCATCGGCAGCGGCGTCCTCGGCAGCGGCCAGGGCGGCCTGACCCGATGTGCGGGCCGGCAGCGCTGAGTTGCGATCCCCGGCCGACCCGACGGGCGGCCGCCATGTCCCCGAGACCGACTCCTGACGGTCCGTCAACGAACTGGACTTCACCATGGCATCTCTCCCGGTACTTCCGCACGGCTCGTCCGCGCATAGGCCCGTCCGCCCCGACGCCGGACGGATCAGACGCTCCGCCGCTGCCGCCGCGGCCGGTCTGACCGCGGTGGCGCTGCTCTCCGCCTGCGGGTACGGCTCCAAGTCCGACGACAAGTCCTCCGACGCCAAGCCCAACGCCGCGGCCGCCGCCGGGGATTCCGGCGCGAAGCTGTCCGCGGACACGGTGAAGATCGGCTACTTCGCCAACCTGACCCACGGCACCCCGCTGGTCGGCCTCCAGGAAGGCATATTCCAGAAGGAGCTCGGCTCCACCCAGGTCAGGACCCAGGTCTTCAACGCGGGCCCCGCCGAGATCGAGGCGCTGAACGCCGGATCGATCGACATCGGCTGGATCGGCCCCTCCCCCGCGATCAACGGCTACACCAAGTCCGACGGCAAGTCCCTGAAGATCATCGGCGGTTCGGCCTCCGGCGGCGTCAAGCTGGTCGTCAACCCGGACAAGATCGCCTCCCTGGACGACCTCAGGGGCAAGAAGATCGCCACCCCGCAGCTCGGCAACACCCAGGACGTCGCCCTGCTCAACTACCTCGCGGGCAAGGGCTACAAGGTCGACGCGGCCTCCGGCGCCGGTGACGTCTCGGTGGTCCGCACCGACAACAAGGTCACCCCCGACGCCTACAAGTCCGGCTCCGTCGACGGCGCCTGGGTGCCCGAGCCCACCGCCTCCAAGCTGGTCACGCTCGGCGCGAAGGTCCTGCTCAACGAGAAGGACGTCTGGCCCGACAAGAAGTTCGTCATCACCAACATCATCGTCTCGCAGAAGTTCCTCAAGGAGCACCCGGACGTGGTGGAGGCCGTGCTGCGCGGCTCGGTGAAGACCAACGCCTTCATCAAGGCCGACCCCGACAAGGCCAAGGCCGACGCCAACGAGGCGATCAGGAAGGAGGCCGGCAACTCCCTGGAGCCCGCCGTCCTCGACCCGGCCTGGGCCGACATCGACTTCCTGGACGACCCGCTGGCGGACACCCTCCAGGCCGAGGCCGACCACGCCGTCACCGCCGGGCTCCTCAAGCTGCCTCGATCCAGTGCCGCCGGCGCGGGGGCCAACCTGAACGGCATCTACGACCTCACCCTGCTGAACAAGGTCCTCGCCGCCCAGGGCCGGCCCGCCGTCGCGGACGCCGGACTCGGCGCCAAGTAGCGCCCGCAGCACCGCTGTTCGGCCCGACTCCGCGGTCCGGCCCCCGCCCGCCCGGTCGATCCCCGATCGATGCCCACCGAGGCGGGCGGGGCCCGGGCCACGGCCCTGACCTCTCCCTCCTCGCCCACCAGCGGGCGAGGAGGGGCCCATGACCACTCACGCAGGAGGTGCCCGGATGACCCCGGCACTGACCACCTCGGCGGACGCCCCCGGCGCCGACGCCCGCGGCGGCGCGCCCGCCGTCCGGATCTCGCACGTGCACAAGTCCTTCGGTCGCCCCGGCGCCCGGACCCACGTCCTGGACGACATCACCCTCGATGTCGCCCCCGGCGAGTTCGTCACCCTGCTCGGTGCCTCGGGCTGCGGCAAGTCCACCCTGCTCAACCTGGTCGCCGGCCTCGACGAGCCCACCGCCGGCGGCATCGAGGTGCCCGGCGGCCGCCCCGCGCTGATGTTCCAGGAGCACGCCCTGTTCCCCTGGCTCACCGCCGGGAAGAACATCGAGCTCGCCCTCAAGCTGGCCGGCGTCCCGCGCCCCGAACGCCGCACCGAGGCCGAGCGCCTCCTCGAACTCGTCCGCCTGAACGGCGCGTACGGCAAGCGGGTGCACGAGCTGTCCGGCGGCATGCGCCAGCGCGTGGCGATGGCCCGCGCCCTCGCCCAGGGCAGCCAGGTGCTGCTGATGGACGAGCCGTTCGCCGCCCTCGACGCCATCACCCGGGACGTCCTGCACGACGAGATCACCCGGATCTGGGCCGAGCGGCAGCTGACCGTCCTCTTCGTCACCCACAACGTCCGCGAGGCCGTCCGCCTCGCCCAGCGGGTCGTCCTGCTCTCCTCCCGCCCCGGCCGGGTCGCCCGTGAGTGGCGGATCGACCTGCCGCAGCCGCGCCGCATCGAATCCTCCGGCGTCGCCGACCTGTCCATCGAGATCACCGAAGAACTGCGTGGGGAGATCCGTCGCCATGGCCAGCACTGACACCACCCCCGTCCTGGACAAGAACGTGGACAAGAACGACGCACAGGGCACGAGCGACACCGCCGACGTGGGTGCGGGCCTGGACGCCCTGGACACCGTCGCCGCGCAGCGCGGATCGCTCGGCGAGGCACTGCGCAGCAAGGCACTGCCGCCGCTGATCGGCGTGCTCGTGGTGCTCGCGCTCTGGCAGGGCGCCTACAGCCTGCACGTCACCTCCTCGTACAAGCTGCCCAGCCCAGCGGACGTGTGGCGCTCCGCCGAGGACCTCTGGTACCAGGGCACGCTGTTCTCGATCATCTGGACCAGCGTCTGGCGCGGACTGTCCGGCTTCCTGCTCGCCGTGGTGATCGGCACCCCGATCGGGCTGGTGGTCGCCCGGATCAGGCCGGTGCGCACCGCGATCGGGCCGGTCCTGCAGGGCCTGCAGTCCCTGCCCTCGGTCGCCTGGGTGCCCGCCGCCGTCATCTGGCTCGGCATCAACGACTCGATGATGTACGCCGTCATCCTGCTCGGCGCCGTCCCCTCCATCGCCAACGGGCTGGTCGCCGGCATCGACCAGGTCCCGCCGCTGTTCCTGCGGGCCGGACGCACCATCGGCGCCACCGGCCTCACCGGCGCCCGCCACGTCCTCATCCCCGCCGCCCTGCCCGGCTACCTCGCCGGCCTCAAGCAGGGCTGGGCCTTCTCCTGGCGCTCCCTGATGGCCGCCGAACTCGTCGCCTCCTCCCCCGACCTGGGCCGCGGCCTCGGCCGCTTCCTGGAGGACCAGCGCGAGTTCTCCGACATGTCCGGCGTGCTGCTCGGCATCGTCCTCATCCTCTTCGTCGGCATCGCCATCGAGCTGCTGGTGTTCACCCCGGTCGAGCGCCGGGTGCTGCGCAACCGCGGTCTGCTGGCCGCGGGCAAGTGAGGCACCGCTGATGCCCGCCCTCCTCCTGATCGCCCACGGCAGCCGCGACCCGCGCCACGCCGCGACGGTGGCCGCGCTCGTGGAGGAGGTGCGGGCACAGCGGCCGGGCATCGAGGTCGCCACCGCCTACCTGGACCACTGCGCGCCGCGGATCCCGCAGATGGTCGGACGGACGGCGGACGCGGTGGCCGTGCCGCTGCTGCTCAACCGGGCGTTCCACGCCAAGCACGACATCCCGGCCGCGCTGCGCGCCGCCGGGTCCCGGCTGCCGGTCGCGGACGTGCTCGGGCCCTCTCCCCTGCTGCTCGCCGCCCTGGACCGCCGCCTCGCCGAGGCCGGCCTCGCGGTCGGCTCGCCCGCCGTCCGGGCCCGTACCGGCGTCGTGCTGGCG
>NZ_JBHVFE010000111.1:0-22100 GCF_042801945.1 Kitasatospora sp. NPDC057542 | reverse complement strand
GGGGCAGGTCCGGACGGCGGCGGTCAGCCGGCCGTGCGGTCCGCGCCACGGCGAGCCGCGTGGGCCGTGAGCAGCCGCTCCCGGGCCTGGTCGTCCTCGGCGGCCTGCGCCGCGGTCCAGGCCAGTGCGACGGACGCCTGGAGCAACGCCCGGTCGGCGGCCGGGGTCACGCAGGCCCGGGCGAACTCCGGCTGGTGGTTGACCGCGCCGTCGCTGTCGATGCCGATGCTGGGGTGCACGCTGGGCAGGACACGGCTGACGTTGCCCATGTCGGTGCTGCCGGTGGGCATCGCGCGCTCCTCCTCCGGGGACACCAGGGGGCGGCCCAGTTCGGTCGCCGCTGCCCGGTAGGCCGCCACCAGGAACGGATCGTGGGCCAGTTCGGCGTACGCGGGTGTCGAGCGGACCTCGTGGGTGCAGCCGGTGGCGACGGCACCGCCTTCGAAGCAGGCCCTGACGCGTGCTTCGAGGCGCTCCAGGGACTCCATGTCGGCGGCGCGCAGGTTGTACAGGGCGCTCGTGTGCGCGGGGACCACGTTGGGCACCTCGCCGCCCCGGGTCACGATGCCGTGCACCTGCTGCCGCGGCTCGAAGTGCTGGCGGCCCACGCCGACGGCGACCTCCGCCACGGTCAGGGCGTCGGCGGCGTTGACGCCCAGGTGCGGGGCGAGTGCGGAGTGCGACTCGCGTCCGGTGTAGCGGACTTCGAGCTCGACCAGCGCGAGGGGGCGGGGAGCGCAGTTGTCCTCGGGGGCCGGATGGACGAGCATCGCCATCGACACCTCGTCGAAGACACCGGCCTCCAGCATGGCGATCTTGCCGCCTCCCTCCTCCTCGGCCGGGGTGCCCAGCACCATGACGGTGATGCCGAGTTCGTCGGCCACGTCCCTCAGCGCCAGGGCCGCACCCACCGACGAGGCGGCGATGATGTTGTGCCCGCAGGCGTGGCCGAGGCCCGGCAGGGCGTCGTACTCCGCACACAGCCCGACCGTGAGCGGGCCGTTGCCGTAGCGGGCGGTGAACGCGGTGTCCAGGCCGCCGGCGCCGGGCACGACGTCGAATCCCTCGTCCCGCAGCAGGCCGCTCACCTTGGCGGCGCTGCGGTGCTCCTTGAACGCGGTCTCCGGCTCGGCGTGAATACTCCTCGACAGTGCGATCAGTTTGTGTTCGGCACGGTCGACGCTTTCGCGGCAACCACGCATGACCCGAGACGGGATTCGCATCTTCTCTTTCCCCTCCGCATTACCTGGCTCGTCGTCGGCTGGACGGCCGGACAATTTCCGAGCCTTTTCCTTCCTACCGGAGTCTCCGACGAAAAGCGAGACCAGTCTGGAGAATTGACATGGCGTCACTGACATGGAACGTGCGGGCGGGGAACGGGGAACTCTCGGTCGAGATGATGCCCTGGTCGCTGCTGCGCGCGACCGGCTTCCCGGCCGGGCTCCTGGACGGGCTCGCCTCCGGGGAGCTGCTCGGCACCGCCGCCGGGGTGCTCGCGGCGGAGCAGGCGGTCGCCGCCGAGCGTGCGCACTTCCTGGACCGGCTGTGGCCGGGGCTGCGGGAGGCCGTACGGACGGTCGAACCGCGCCAGCGGTCGCTGCGGGCCCTCCAGAGCTGCCGCCGGCTGGTGGACGAGGGCGCGCCCCTGGACGAGCGGTGCGCATCGGTCCTCGCGGCGACCGGCGCGCCGGACTGGGCGCCGCGCTGGAACGCCCTGGTCGCCGCGCTCGGCGAGCGGCTGGCGGCAGCCGGGACGGAGCTGGAGGCGGCACTGCTGCGAGCCCGGCTGCACACCGCGGAGGCCGCCGGCCGTGACGACTTCGGGCACGCCGTGTTCGTGTCGAACCCCTCGTTCCACCACACGGCCCTGGAGACACCGCCGCTGACGCATCCGGGCTGGGCGCAGGCGCGGGACGAGGGCGGCGCCCTGCCGCGGTCCCTGCGTCGTCAGGTCGACACCCTGCACCGCTATCTGCGCCGGTTCGCGACCAAGTGCGAGACCGTCTCGTTCTTCGGCCCGGTGCTGTTCTGCCGTCTGGTGCCGGAGCAGCACGAGGCCCTGCTGGTCGGTGCGCCCGGCCGCGAGAAGGTCGTGGTCGAGGCGAGTGCCTGGCTGGTGGAGGAGCTGCGCGAGCAGGCCGCCCGCGAGGTGCCGCTGACGCGGCAGCATGTGTGGCCCAGTCCGCTGTTCCGCCGGCCGGACTCGTCCCCGGTGCTGGAACGGGCCGTGGACGGGCGCAGGTTCAAGGTCGCGGGGCCCGCGCTGGCGCTGTGGAGTGCCGCCTGCGCGGCGCCGGGGAGCCGACTCGACTCGCTCGTCGGCGCCGCCGGTCCCGTGCCGCCCCCGCATCAGGCGGGGGCGGAAGACGCGTACGCGGCCAAGCTGGTGAAGGCACTCGGACCGGCGCTGGTCGTCTCCCCCTGGCGGCTGCCGGCGACCGAGCTGCACGCGCTGACCAGGCTGGCGGCCGAGCACCCCACGGACACGGTGGTGAACCTGGCGGAGGTCCGCGACACGTACGCGGAGGCGGCCTGGCCCGAGCGGGCGGCACACCTCATCGCCGTGCGGGCGGCCCGCGCGCAGGACGGCGGGCAGGTGTCGCAGGACAGCGGCCGGCACTACGCCGACCGCGAGCTGTTCCACGAGGACAGGTCGAGTCCGGTGAGCGAGCGGGTCGGCTTCGGGGCGCCGGTCGTGGAGCGCATCCGGGAGGTCACCGAGGCGGTGTTCCCGCTGACGTTCCTCGCGGCGCTGCTGGCCAGGGAGGACGCCCGCGACGCCCTGCGCGCCGAGCTGGGGGGCGCCCCGGCGCCGCTCGCCGCACTGGCCGTACGGGAGATACCCGCTCGTTCACCGCGCCGCGACCGGCTGGACGCGGTGCTGCGCCGGCTGGTCGGGCGGGCCGTGGAGGCCGCGGGGTCGGCCGACGGCCGCCCGCCGGTCGTGGAGCTGAGCCGGAGCGAGCTGGCCGAGGCGCTGGCGCCGCTGTGGGACACCGTGTCGTACGGCCCCGATGACGCGTGCCTCCCGAGCCCTGACCTGATGGTGGCGGGCCCCGACCCGGCCACCGCCGCCTGGGTGCTCTCGGAGCTGCACGACGACTGCAGCTCGATCTTCGGGGGGCTGGAGCGTCCGCTGCACAGCGACCCGGACGGGCTGTGGGGTGGCTTCACCGAGCGGGTGGCGCGAGCCGTGCCGTCCGGGACGGCCGCGACCATCGTCTCGCGCCGACGCAGTGCCCATGTGACCCCCGAACTCCCCGGTGCCGCCATCGAACTGAGTGGCCTCTCCGGCAAGGACCGGGCCGATGTGGTGCCGATCGCGGACGTCGTCGTGCCCGCTTCGGCCGACGCGGTGGTGGTGGACGGCCGGCGGCGGCTGCTCTACCCGGGCGACCTGTCGTCGACGCTGCACCGCGCGGTGTCCAGGCCCGCGCTGGTCCCGGTGCCGGTCGACCTCGGGGCGTACACCCCCAGGATCGTGGTGGACGGTGTCGTGATCCAGCGTGCCCGCTGGCGGCTGAGCCTTCCGGAAAGGGCTCCGGAAAAGACCGGGGACACCGTCACGCAGTGGTTGGCCGTGCAGCGTCTCCGGGCCGCCCGGGGAATTCCGCGCCATGTCTACGTGAAGCACCCGGCCGAACCCAAGCCGCTGTACGTCGATTTCGCCGACCCACTGTCGGTGATCGATATCGCGCGACTTCCCGAAGGGGAAGTCGTCGTGTCCGAAATGCTGCCCACCCCGGACCAGTTGTGGTGGCGCGTGGCGGGCGAAACGCATTGTGCCGAATTCCGTCTCGGCTGCATCGTGCGGCCGGTGAAATCCGACAATCCGCAGACCCAGGAAGATCAGGAAGAGAGCGCGTCATGACCGAGGACCTCCGCATCACCTCACTGGTGAGGGACGCTTACGACAAGGCCGCCGAGCAGTACGAGTCCGCAGGCCAGATGATCTTCCATCCGCTGGGGAAGATGATCGCCGACACGCTGGAGCTCTCTCCGGGCGAGCGGGTGCTCGACATCGGCTGCGGGCGCGGCGCCTGCCTGTTCCCGATCGCCCACGCGGTGGGGCCGGAGGGCTTCGTGCTCGGCTTCGACCAGGCCCAGGGCATGGTCGACGCCTGCACGGCGGACATCGAGGCCCGCGGGGTGTCCGGCTGGGCCCGCGCGGAGCTGGGCAACGCCCAGGACTTCGCCTTCGCCGAGCCGTTCGACGCGGCGAGCGCCGGGATGGTCCTGTTCCTGCTGCCGGAGGCGGAGAAAGCCCTGTCCTGCGCCGTCGCGGCACTGCGCCCCGGGGGCAGGTTCGCCGCGACCACCTTCCCCACCGAGAACGGCAGGCTGGCCGCGGGCTGGGAGTCCGCCGAGATCCTCGCGGGAGTGCTCGCCAAGTACCTCCCCGAGGGTGTGGACGACCCGTGGCAGGTGGTCCTGGGGCTCGGCGGCCCGCTGGTCAGTGAGGAGTCCACGGCCGCCGCCTTCCTCGCCGCCGGTTTCAGCGATGTGCGGATCCGCCATGTCCCGGCGGACTCCCGCTTCGAGGCCATCGACGACTACCTGGCGTGGACCAAGACGGTGACCACCCGCATGCAGTGGGACCTGGTGCCTCCGGAGCGGGTGGCCGAAGCGACCGACGAGGCGCGCGAGGCGCTGCGGGTGCTCGCGGGGCCGGACGGCTCCCTGGAGTTCTCCTGCCCGACCAGGACCGTGCTGGCCGTTCGCTGACGGCACGACCGCGACCGTCTACCAAGCGCTGAACCACAGAGCCGAGAGGTGCGATGACATGGCTCCTGATACGACCCCTTCGCTGATCCGTCCGCTGTCCGAACTGCTCGGCGGACACGCCGCCCGGATCGGGGACAAGGTGGCCTTCGCCGACGCCCGGCGGGGCGTCGGCTACCGGGAACTGGATCTGCGGACCTCTCGGCTCGCCGGCCGGCTTTCCGCGCTGGGGCTGGAGAAGGGCGGCCGCGCCGCCGTCCTCATGGGCAACAGCGTGGAAATGGTGGAGAGTTGCCTTGCCGTCATACGGGCGGGCGGCATCACCGTGCCGCTGAATCCGCAGGCGTCCGAGGCCGAACTGGTCCACTTCCTGCGGGACTCCGGGGCATCGGTGGTGCTGTGCGACCCGGCACGGCTCGACGTGCTGCTGCGCGCGGTGGCCGCGTCCGGCCTGTCCCGGCCCTCGATCGTGCTCACCGGTGACGCCCCCGTGTCACCGGCGGACGCGTCCACCGCCGGTGACACCACGTCCGCCGACGCCACCTCCGGCGTCGCCGCTGACATCACCGTGTACGAGACGCTCGCGACCACCGCGTACGACGGACCGGTGCCCGAGGAGAGCCCGCTCGACGCCCCGGCCTGGATGCTCTACACCTCGGGCACCACCGGCCGCCCCAAGGGGGTGCTCTACTCCCTGCGCAGCTCGCTGTGGCTGGTGGAGGCCTGCCACGTGGGTGTGCTCGGGATGACGGAGGACGACCGGCTGCTGTGGCCGATGCCGCTGTTCCACGGCCTGGGGCAGAACCTGTGCGTCATGGCGGTCGTGGCCGTGGGCGCCGGCGCCCGGCTGATGAGCGGCTTCGCCCCGTCCGAGGTGCTGGACGCACTGCGCGACGACGGGGTGACCTTCCTCGCCGGGGTGCCGACGACGTACCACTACCTGCTGGACCGTGCCCGTCAGGAGCACACCCGGCTGCCGTCGCTGCGGCTGGGATTCGTCGCCGGTTCGGCCGGCGGCGCCTCCCTCGGCAGCCGTTTCGAGGAGGCGTTCGGGGTCCCGCTGGTGGACCAGTACGGATCGACCGAGACCGGCGCGATCACCTCGAACCGGCCGACGGGTGACCGGGTCGCCGGGGCGGCCGGGCCGCCCGTTCCGGGGGTGGACGTCCGCCTGGTGGACGGCGGTTCCGGTGCCGAGGTGCCCGACGGCGAGGAGGGCGAGGTCTGGGTCAGCGGCCCCAACGTGATGCTGGGCTACCACGGGCAGCCCGACGCCACGGCGGAGGTGCTGCGGGACGGCTGGTACCGCACGGGCGATCTGGCCCGCCGGGACGCCCTCGGGCATGTGACCCTGACCGGCCGTCTCAAGGAACTGATCATCCGGGGCGGCGAGAACATCCACCCCGTGGAGATCGAGGACGTGGTGCGCACGGCGCCGGGCGTGGCCGACGCGGCGGTGGGCGGGGAGCCCCACGAGGTGCTCGGCGAGGTGCCCGTCGCGTATGTGGTGCCCGGTCCCGGAGGCGTCGACGTCCAGGCGCTGTTCGAGCACTGCCGGGCGCGGCTGTCCTACTTCAAGGTGCCGGAGAAGGTGTACGCCGTCGAGCGCGTGCCGCGCACCACGTCCGGGAAGGTCACCCGGCACCTGCTGGCGGGCGCGGACCCCCGGCTGCTCGGTGCGGCGTCCACCGGCGGGCCCGAGGATCGCGGGACCGAATCCGACCGGGGCGAGTGGGCGGGCCGTCTCGTGCCGCTGACAGCGGCCGAGCGGACCCGGACGGTGCTGGATCTGGTACGCACCGAGGTGGCACTCGCGCTCGGCCTCGACGGAGCCGAACAGGTCGCACCCACACGGCCGTTCGTGGATCTCGGCCTCGGCTCCCTCGCCGTCGTGGCGGTCGGGCAGCAGCTGTGCGCGCTGGTCGGGCTGCGGCTCCCGGCGACCGCGGTGTTCGACCACCCGACGCCCGCCGCGTTCGCGGACCGGCTGGTCGCGGAGCTGACGGAGCCGTCGGAGACCCGCATGCCGGCCGAAGCGTTCCCGGCGGAGCGTACGGCCCCCGCAGGGCCTGATCCGGACGGCGCCGAGCCGATCGCCATCATCGGCATGGCCTGCCGCTTCCCGGGCGGGGTGGAGTCGCCAGAACAGCTGTGGGACCTCGTCGCCGCAGGCCGGGACGCCACCTCGGACTTCCCCGCCGACCGGGGCTGGGCACTGGACACCCTGTTCGACCCCGACCCCGACCACCACGGCACCAGCTACGCCTCGCGCGGCGGCTTCCTGACCGACCCGTCCGCGTTCGACGCCGGCTTCTTCGGCATAGCCCCGCGTGAGGCCACCGCGATGGACCCGCAGCAGCGGCTGATGCTGGAGGTCGCGTGGGAGGTCTTCGAACGGGCGGGTATCGACCCGACCGGCCTGGCCGGCTCGGAGACCGGCGTCTTCGTCGGTACCAAGGGACAGACGTACAGCACGCTCGCCGCGCCCGCGTCCGAGTACGAGGGCTATCTCGGCTTCGCCACGTCCGGCAGTGTGATGTCCGGCCGGGTGGCCTACACCCTCGGTCTGCACGGCCCCGCCGTCACCGTCGACACGGCCTGCTCCGCGTCCCTGGTGGCCCTCCATCTGGCCTGCGCTTCCCTGCGCTCCGGCGAGTCGCGGCTCGCGCTCGCGGGCGGGGTCACGGTGATGGCCACCCCGGACGACATGATCACTTTCAGCAGGCAGCGCGGGCTCGCCCCGGACGGCCGGGTGAAAGCCTTCGCCGACGCGGCGGACGGCACCGCCTTCGGCGAGGGCGCGGGGGTGCTGCTGCTCGAACGGCTCTCGGCCGCGCACAAGGCGGGCCACCGGGTGCTCGCCGTGATCCGGGGCAGCGCCGTGAACCAGGACGGCGCGTCCAACGGGCTCACCGCGCCCAGCGGCCGGGCGCAGCAACGGGTGATCCACCGGGCGCTCGCCAACGCCCGGGTGGCCGCGCACGAGGTCGACCTGGTCGAGGCCCACGGCACGGGGACCAAGCTCGGTGACCCGATCGAGGCCGAGGCGATCCTCGCCGCGTACGGGCGGGGCCGGGACCCGCAGCGACCGCTGTGGCTGGGCTCGGTCAAGTCCAACATCGCCCACACCCAGGCCGCCGCGGGCATGGCCGGTGTCATCAAGCTGGTGGAGGCGATGCGGCACGCCGTGCTCCCGGCGACCCTGCACGTGGACCAGCCGTCACCGCACGTCGACTGGTCGTCGGGGAACGTACGGCTGCTCAGCGAGGCGCGGCCGTGGACGGCCGCCGACGGACGGCCCCGGCGCGCCGGGGTGTCCTCCTTCGCCATCAGCGGCACCAACGCCCATGTCGTCCTGGAAGAGGCGCCGCGCTCCCCCTCGGCCGAGGAGACCCCGGCCCCGGTCCGAGCGCTCCCCGCCGTACCGTGGCTGCTGTCCGCGAAGTCCCCGGCCGCGCTGCGCGACCAGGCCCGCCGGCTGGAGTCGTTCCTGCGTGCGGAGACCGACTGGGACCCCGTGGACGTGGGGCGCACACTGGCACTGTCCCGGGCCGGACTTGAGCACCGGGCCGCCGTCGTCGCGGACCTCGCCCGCGACACGAACGGCGCCGGCGGGGTGCAGGGGCTGCTGCGCGCACTCGGCGCGCTCGCGGAGGGCGAGCCCGCGGCCGGACTGACCACCGGTCACGCCGGGGCCGTCCGGACAACGGCGTTCCTCTTCACGGGCCAGGGCTCCCAGTGGGCCGGCATGGCACGTGAACTGTACGAGGCCTTCCCGGTGTTCGCCGAAGCGCTGGACGCGGTGTGCGACCATCTGGCGCCGCAGGTACGGCAGCTGCTCCTCGCCGCCGGCGAGGCGGCGGACGACGGGCGCATCCATCGCACCGGTTTCGCCCAGCCCGCCCTGTTCGCGCTGGAGGTGGCGCAGTTCGCGCTGCTGCGGTCCTGGGGGGTGCGTCCCGACGCGCTCGCCGGCCACTCCCTCGGCGAACTGACCGCCGCGCATGTCGCCGGGGTGTTCTCGCTGGCGGACGCGGCCAGGCTGGTCACCGCCCGGGGCGAGCTGATGCAGGCGCTGCCCGAAGGCGGTGCCATGATCGCGCTGGAGGCCACGGAGGACGAGGTCCTGCCGCTGCTCGCCGGCAGGGAGCCCCGGCTGGGGATCGCCGCCGTGAACGCGCCCCGGTCCGTCGTGATCTCGGGCGACGAGGACGCCGCGGCGGAGGTCGCCCGGGCCATGGCCGAACAGGGCCGCAGGACCAAGCGTCTGACGGTCAGTCACGCCTTCCACTCGCCTCGGATGGACGCGGTGCTGGAGGAGTTCGAGGCCGTGGCCCGGACCGTCACCTACCGTGCGCCGGACCTGCCGATCGTCTCCACGGTCACCGGCCGCCTCGCCGGTGCGGAACTGATGACACCCGCGTACTGGACCGGGCAGCTGCGCTCGGCCGTCCGGTTCGCCGCCGCGGTGGGGACACTGCGGGAGCGGGGCACCGACACCTTCGTCGAGCTGGGCCCGGACGGGTCCCTGACGGCCCTGGTGCGTCAGGTCTCCGACGACGCCGGCGGGGGTGACCGCACGGACGACCACCGTGCGCTGGCGGTCTCCCGGCGTGACCGCCCCGGTGCCGCGACCGCCGTCGGTGTCGCCGCCGCGCTCCACACCGCCGGTGTCCCGGTCGACTGGGCGGCCTTCTTCGACGGCACCGCCGCCCGCCACATCACGCTGCCGACCTACGCCTTCCAGCGCAAGCGCCACTGGCTGCCCGCACTCGCCGCTCCCGCCCCGGCACCGGTACCGGCCCCGGAGCCGGCGGCCGAGGAGGCGGCCCCGTCCGGGCGGGTGCTGAAGCCGGGCGAGCGCCCGGAGGTCGCCGCCCGCCTGGCGGGCGTGCTCGCCGGACTGGACGAGGAGAAGCAGCTCCTCCACATGATGGACCGGATCGCCACTCGGGTCGCGGCGGTGCTCGGCCATGACAGCGCGGACGCCATCGACCCCGACGTGCCGTTCCTCGACCTCGGCGTCGACTCCCTCATGGCCGTGGAGATGCGCAACCAGTTCAGCGACTTCTGCGGGGTGAGCCTGCGCCCGACGCTCGTCTTCGAGCATCCGACCCTCGCGGTGCTCGCCGACCACCTGCTCGCGAGGGTGCTGGCCGCGGTGTCCACCACGCCGGACGCCGACGAGGACGCGGTGGACTTCGCCGCCGAGGTCGTCCTGGCGGCGGACATCGCCCCCGCCGACGAGGTGATCCGGGTCGCGGACGACCCGCGGGAGGTGCTCCTCACCGGTGCGACCGGATTCCTGGGCGCGTACCTGCTGCGCGATCTGCTGCGGACGACCCGCGCGACCGTGCACTGCCTGGTACGCGGGACCGACGAGGCGGACGCGCGGGCGCGACTGCGGAAGAACCTGGAGTGGTACGAGTTCTGGGACGGCATCGACACGGACCGGCTGTCCGTGGTCGTCGGCGATCTCGCCCAGCCGCTGCTGGGGCTGGCCCCCGAACGCTTCGACGCCCTTGCCCGCAGCGTGGACAGCGTCTACCACGCCGCCGCGACCGTCAACGGCCTCTACCCGTACTCGGCGTTGAAGGACGCGAACGTCACGGGCACCGCGGAGATCCTGCGCCTGGCCGCTCGCCACCGCACCGTGCCCGTCCACCACGTCTCGTCCACCGGTGTGTTCGCCGCGGAGGCGGCCCCCGGAACGGCTCTCCGGGTGACCGATCCGCCGGGCCCCGCCGAGGCGCTGTCATCCGGCTACCGGCAGACGAAGCTGGTGGCGGAGCAGATCATCGAACTCGCCCGAGGGCGGGGCCTGCCGGTCTCGATCTACCGGGTGGACGAGATCTCCGGCGACTCGGAGCGCGGCTTCTGCCAGACCCATGACTTCGTCTGGCTGAGCATGAAGGGCATCGTGCAGGCCGGTGCCGTACCGGAGAATCCCGCCGGCATCTTCCATCTGGTGCCGGTCGACCACGTCAGCGCGGCGATCCTGCGGCTGTCCCGCGACGACCGGGCGGCGGGCCGCAACCACCACCTCGCCAACGGAACGCATCTGCCGTTCTCCGAGATGACGGAGTCCCTCCGCTCCCTCGGCTACCGGCTGGACGAACTCCGCTGGGACGCCTGGGTGCAGCGCATCCGCGCCGACCGTGACAACGCGATGGTCCCGATGATCGACGCGTTCGAATCGACCATCTACAGCGGACGCAACCACTACCTGTCCGTCGACACCTCGCAGACCCGGGAGCTGCTGGCCGGTACCGGCGTCGACTGCCCGCCGATGACGCGTGAACTCTTCGAGAAGTACGTCGGGTTCTTCGTCCGCGTCGGCTACTTCCCCGAGCCGGGCGGCGAAGCCGTGGACGGCGGTGCGCAGGGCTTCCGGATCCGGGAGGCGGCGTGGGAGGACCTTCCGGAGATGGCGGGCATCTGCTTCGACGCCTTCACCACCCTGAACGCCTCGCTCGGTCTCGCTCCGGAGTGGTCGTCGGTGGACGAGGTGACGGAGATGTTCCGGGACCGGCTCGCGGCCCCGGGCTGCCTCGCCTATGTGGCGCTCGACGGCGCGGGCTCCGTGACGGGCTCCAACTTCCTGGTCCTGGGCGAGTCCGTCGCCGCCTTCGGCCCGCTCAGCGTCGCGCCCGGCGCGCAGGGCGGTGGCGTGGGCCGGCTGCTGATGGACGAGGTGGTCGACGCGGCCGCCCGGCACGAGCGGGACTCGGTCCGTGCCGTCCAGGTGACCAACAACCTGGGCGCGTACCGGCTCTACTCCTCGCTCGGCTTCGTCCCGTACGAGCAGCTGTCCCTGGTCACCGGGTACGCACCGCCCACCCCGGCGAACATGGCGGGCTTCACGGTGCGCGCGATGACCGAGGACGACGTCCCCGCGTGCCAGGAGCTGTACCGCTCGGTCAACGGCCATGCGCGGGACGGAGAGATCCACATGGCGGCCAAGCGGGCCTTCGGCTGGTCCCAGCCGCATGTGGTCGTGGACCGGTCGAGCGGTGCGATCGCCGGCTACACCACGGGCCTGTCCGACCTGGGCCATCTGACGGCGGTCTCGGAGGCCGCGGCACGGGCCCTGTACACGGGCGCCGGCGAGCTGATGCGCCGGGCCGTCCCTGACGGCCCGGTGCCCCGGCTGCGCATCCCGGGCCGGCTGCTGCCCGAGACCCTGAGCTGGGCGTTCCGCACCCGGGGCATCACCCTGGAGCGGCTGGAGACGCTGGTGGTGCGCGGCTCGTACACGGCGCCGCGGCAGGGGGTGTACTGCCCGGGGCTGTCCTACTGATTCACCGTCTTGCAGGGAGCACGCGAGGGCGCTCACCCCGTGGCCGTCGAGGCAGGGTGAGCGCCGTCGCGCGTCCGGGTGCCGCCGCCCGTCAGGCCAGCGTGACCGGCACGTCGTCGCGCACGGAGCGCTCGCCCCTGGGTACGGCCAGCAGGGTGATCAGCACGCCGAGCAGCGCGAACCCCGCTCCGACGGCGAACGCGAGCCGGAAGCCCTCCGTCATCGCATCGGCCACGGCCGGGCCGCTGGGCTGCTTGCCCTCAAGGAGCTCTCTGATACGGGCGTTGGCCACCGAGGAGAGCACGGCGAGGCCGAGGGCGCCGCCGATCTGCTGGGTGGTGTTGATGAGTCCGGAGGCGAGGCCCGACTCCTGCGGTGTCACACCGGAGACGGCGACGATGGTCACGGGCACGAACGAGAACCCCAGTCCGAGTGCCGCGACCACCGAGGGCAGGAGCACGTCCCCGGCGAACGTGCCGTCGGCGGGGATGCGGGTGAAGAGCAGCAGTCCCACCGCGGTGAGCGCCAGACCGCCGGCGAGGACGGGCTTGGGCCCGACCTTGGTCACCAGCTGCGAGGCCGCACCGGCGGCGATGATGCTCGCCGCCGAGAAGGGCAGATAGGACAGTCCGGCCTCGAGTGCGGAGAAGCCGAGCACCTGCTGGAGGTAGAGGGAGATGAAGAAGAACATCGACAGCAGCGCGGCGCCCACCAGCAGGGACACCGCGTTGGCGCTGGAGAGGTTGCGGTTGCGGAAGATCCGCAACGGCATCACCGGGTGCTTGACGAGGCGCAGTTCGACCAGGGCGAAGACCAGCAGCAGGACGGCCGCAAGGCCCAGCAGCCCGATGGTCCTGGCCGAGCCCCAACCCGCCCGCTCGGCGTCCACGAGTGCGTAGACCAGCACGCTGAGACCGCCGGTGACCAGTGCGGCACCGGCGAAGTCGATGCCGGTGCGTTCGTGGCCGCGGCTCTCGCGGACGAGGCGCGGGGTGAGGGCGGCGGCGATGACGCAGATCGGCACGTTGACGAACATCACCCACTCCCAGCCCGCCCACTGGGTGAGCACACCGCCGAGCAGCACGCCGATGGCACCGCCCGCTCCGGCGAGCGCGCCCCAGATGCCGAGTGCCTTGTTGCGTTCGGCGCCCTCGGTGAAGGTCGTGGTGACGATGGACAGTGCGGCGGGCGCGATGATCGCGGCGCCGAGGCCCTGCCCCACCCGGGCGGCGATCAGCAGGCCCGCACTCGGTGCGAGACCCCCGAGCAGCGACGTGGCGGCGAACAGACCGAGTCCGGTCATGAACACCCTCCGCCGTCCGAGCAGATCGGCGGTCCGGCCGCCGAGCAGCAGGAAGCCGCCGAACGCCAGTGCATAGGCGTTGACGATCCACTGGACGTCGGAGTCGGCGAAGTGCAGGTCCCGCTGGATCGAGGGCAGCGCGACGTTCACGATCGAGGCGTCGAGCACCACCGTCAACTGGGCGACGGCCAGGACGACGAGCGCCTTCCAGCGGAGCGGATCCGGGGATGAGGGCGATAAGGAGGAAGTGGGAGGCATGGCCATGGGAGGAATACACTCCTGTGGGTTAAAGTGGTAACCGGAATCGGACTCACGGTTCCGAATGGCGACGATACGGAAGCGCGGTTCCCCTTGTCAAACACCCCTCCCCCTGCCAGCACACCCACCGGCGGCAAACTGCGTTCCGACGCCGCCCGCAACCGGCTCAAGGTGCTCGACGCCGCACGGGCCGCCTTCTCCGAGTCCGGCCGGGACGCGCAGATGGGCGACATCGCCCGCAGGGCCGGAGTGGGTGTCGGGACGGTGTACCGCCATTTCCCGACCAAGGAATCCCTGGCGGAAGCGATCGTGGAGCACCGGTTCCAGCAGACCCTGGACTTCCTCAGGAACGAGGTACTCCCCGACCCCGACCCCTGGCACGGCCTTGCCCGCTCCCTGGAGTTCTGCGGAATCATGCAGGAGCAGGACCGGGGCTACGCGGAGACGGTCACCGCGATAGTCGGCGGCAGCACGTTCGACGCGGAGGCGATCGCCGAACTCAACGAGCTCACCGACAAGGTGCTCAAGCGCGCCCAGGCCGAGGGTTCGGTGCGGGAGGACCTGACCGTCGCGGACGTGTCACCGCTCTACATCGGCCTCTGCCACGTCGTACAGGCCGGAGTCACCGACTGGCGCCGCTATCTGAGCATCATCCTCGACGGGCTGCGCCCGCGACGGTGCGCGGACTGCTCCGGCGACTGACACCGCCTGCCGCCGGGGGCGGAGGCGCGCCCGCCGCCCCCGCCCCTTCCGCCCCCGCCCGGGACATTCGGGCCTACCCGGCGGCCAGGTCGGCCATGGAGATCAGCCGAGGACGCGGTCGAGGTTGAAGGCGGCGCTGATCAGCGAAAGGTGGGTGAACGCCTGCGGGAAGTTGCCGAGTTGTTCACCGGTCCGGCCGATCTCCTCGGCGTAGAGACCGAGGTGGTTGGCGTAGGTGAGCATCTTCTCGAAGGCCAGCCGGGCCTCCTCCAGGCGTCCGGCGCGGGTGAGCGCCTCGACGTACCAGAACGAGCAGATCGAGAACGTTCCCTCGGAACCCCGCAGGCCGTCCGGGCTGGCCTCCGGATCGTAGCGGTAGACCAACGAGTCGGAGACCAGGTCCGTGGTGAGCGCATCCAGGGTCGAGAGCCACTTGGGGTCGGCGGGCGAGATGAACTTGGCCATCGGCATCATCAGCACGGACGCATCGAGTACGTCGCTGCCCAGCCCCTGGACGAACGCCCCGCGTTCGGCCGACCAGCCCTGTCGCATGATCTGCCGGTAGATCGCGTCCCGGCTCTGCCGCCAGCGCGGAAGATCGGCCGGCAATCCGCGCCGGTTGGCGATCCGGATGGCCCGTTCGATCGCCACCCAGCACATCAGCCGCGAGTAGACGAAGTTCCTCCGGCCGCCCCGGGTCTCCCAGACGCCCTCGTCCGGCTGGTCCCAGTGGTCGCAGAGCCAGTCCACCACGGCGCTGACCTCGTCCCAGTGATCACTGCTGATGGGCTGCCCCCACTTGTCGTACAGATAGACGGAATCGATCAGCGCTCCGTAGATGTCCAGCTGGAGCTGCTCGGTGGCGGCGTTCCCCACCCGCACCGGAGCGGACCCGAGGTGGCCCTCCAGGTGGGTCAGCTCGTACTCGGGCAGATCGCAGCGCCCGTCGATGCCGTACATGATCTGCAGTGGGCCGCCCGCGTTGCCGCCGCGCATGATCCCGTGCTCGGAGATGAAGCCCATGAAGGCCTCGGCCTCCGAGGTGAAGCCCAGGCGGAGCATGGCGTAGACACAGAAGGCGGCGTCGCGGACCCACACGTACCGGTAGTCCCAGTTGCGCTCGCCGCCGATCTGCTCAGGCAGGCCGGCGGTCGGCGCGGCGACGATCGCGCCGGTGGGCACGTAGGTGAGCAACTTCAGGACCAGGGCCGAGCGGTGCACCATCTCCCGCCACCGCCCGTGGTACTTCGAGCCGGACAGCCAGCGGCGCCAGAACCGGACGGTGCCCTGGAACTGCCGCTCCGCCTCCCTGCTGGGGCAGGCACGCGGGCTGACGTCTGCGCTCACCCGGTCGAGGGCGAACACCACGGACTCGCCCTCCAGCAGCTTGAAGTGCGACCACACGTCCACGCCGTCGGTCTCGACCGGCACAGTGGCAGTCAGTACCAAGGACAGTGAGGAGGAGCTGAACACCGCGTGGTCACCGACGAGTTCCACGGTGTGCGCCTCGGTCCCGTAGCCGAAGCGCGGGGCGATCCTCGCGCGGAACGGCAGCACCCCGCGGACACAGATCACCCGCCGGATCAGCCGGTGGCGGTCCGCCTCGCGGGACTCGTCGACGACGGGCATGAAGTCCTGGATCTCCGCCACCCCGTCGGCGGCGTAGAACCGCGTGATCAGCACGTTGGTGTCGGGGAAGTAGAACTGGCGGGTACGCGCCGGCACGTCGGCGGCCAGCTCGAACGATCCGCCCCGGTCGGCGTCAAGGATCGAGGCGAACACGCTCGGTGCGTCGAAGCGCGGGCAGCAGTACCAGTCGATGGTGCCGTTGGTCCCGACGAGCGCGGCGGTCCGAAGATCACCGATCAGACCGTGCTCGGAAATCGGCAGATAGCGTGAGCCGTCCACTCCCCCGGATCCGTTGCCGAACTCCATGCCGGCCTCCCTACCGTCCTGCCGTTTCGCTTCGGGCGGGTGCGGGGGTCATGAAGACCTTACGTTTCATGGTAGATCGCCCGAGTGGAGAGGGCTTCGTCGTCGCTGAACAGCACGGAGACCCTTCGGGTCGGCGCGCCCTTCCCCCACCGGAGCGGACCGCCGGCCAAGCCGCGGCGGACACCTGCTCCCCCGGCGGGCCCCTATCTCGGGCCGAAGGTGTTGAGGAAGACCACTGGCTCCCCCTCGAACCGCCCGGCCGTGTCCAGCTCCAGCAGCGCCGCGAACGCCTTGGCGGTGTACGTCTGCTCCAGTTCCAGCCCCGCCTCGGCCCCCGCCCGCGTCCGTGCCACCGCCCCCTCGACGGTGGGGTACGCGTAGCCCGCGCCGAGCCACCCGTACTCCACGGCCACGTCCGACGCGCCGGGCCCGCCTCCCGTCACCTCCGCGCCCCGCTCCCGCAGCAGCGCCAGCGACCTCCCGGCCAACCGGGTGAGCGTCGCCCCGTCCAGCCGGAGGGTGTCGTTGACCACGACCCCCAGCACCCGGGTGCGCAGCCCTGCCAGCCGCAAGCCCAGCGCCAGACCGGCCGCCGTGCCGCCCGAGCCGACCGCCGTCACGATCCACCCCGGCTCCGGCAGCAGCCCGTCCGCCACCTGCGCGGCGAGTTCGAGCGCGCACTCCACGTATCCGAGCGTTCCGAGCGCCGAGGACCCGCCCGCCGGCAGGTAGTACGGCGGGGTGAGGCCGCGTGTGTGCCGGGCGAACAGCCAGGGCGCCGCCAGAACCAGCCGGGTCCGGGTGTGCAGGAAGTGCAGCGTCGCGCCGCTGGCGCGCAGCCGCCGCAGCTGGGCGCGCACGTGCTCGTCGACGGGATGGTCGATCAGGCCGAGGGCGACGTCGAGCCCCAGCTCGCGGGCGTAGAGCGCCGCCGCCAGGCCCCAGTTGGTGCCGATCCCGCCGACCGTGAGGACCGTCCGCGCACCCCGGCGTCGGGCCTCGGGCAGCAACCACTCCAGCTTGCGGACCTTGTTGCCGCCCCAGCCGCCGTGCCCGTACCCGCTCTCGTCCTTCACCCACACCGCGCTCCGGCAGCCGAGCCCGGCCAACGGGCGTACCGGTGTGGGCGCTTCGCCCAGCCCGAGGTACGGCAGCGACTCGGCGAGCTCCGGCCAACACCGATGCAGCAGCGGACGCCTCATACGGCGACGGTAGGGCAACAGCGGCCCACTGCCCAGGGGGCGGGAACGCCCCGCCACGGGCCGGGCTCAGCTCGGCGCCGCCCGGGGATCAGCCCCTCCCGGATGAGAGCACCCGCTCCGCTGTGGCCACCCGGTCTCCCCCCACCGTCCACCGCGCTCACGGCCGCCTGGAGCAGACCGCCGCATCGACCGACCGGATCGTCACACGCTCCCTTCGAACTACAAGCCGGGGCCGGTGGCGCAGCCGGGTTACCAGTCGGGGCCACGGGCTGCCGAACCGGCCGTCAGCGGCGCGCTCTGCCAATGGTGACAGTGATCGTCCACCCTGGCGGCCACACCCGGTTCACCGCCGCCGCGACCACGGCCGTTCATCGCCGCACCGGTGGTGACCCAAGTCTTCATGACCACCGGGCCGACCTCGACATCCGGAATGGTCCGGATGGACAGGTCGGCCGTGTCCACAGCTCAGGCACGCCGTACCCGGATGCCACAGTGGGCGATCACCTGCCCCCTCGGCACCCGCGAGCCCCGTGCTTCGAGTCCTGCTGTGCTCAGTCCACCGCCGTGTCCCGGGCCTGGGAAGGCACCGGGGCGCGGCGGCCGGCGGGCCGCTATGCGCGGTAGGCCGCGGAGATCTGGCCGACCAGAACGGCGAACGGCATGTCGAGGGCGGCGTAGAGGGCTTCGGCCTCGGGGGCGGCGTTGTCGGCCAGGGCCTCGACCATGAGAGTGGCGTAGTCGGAGACGATGACGCCCGCCTGCTGCACGCGCAGCAGTCCGGCCTCGCGCTTGGTCCGGCTGAAGGTGCCGGAGGCGTCCACGGCAACGTACGCGTCGCACCCGGCAGCCGTCGCGGAGTACGCGGGCAGTGCCGCGCACACCTCGAGCGACACCCCGGCGAAGATCAGCTTCTGCCGCCCGGTGGCCTGGATGGCCCCGCGGACCCGCTCGTCGTGCCAGGCGTTGACCGTGCTGCGGTCGATGATCTTCTGGCCGGCGGGCAGTGCCGCGACCAGTTCGGGGGCGGTCGGCCCCCACATGCTGTCGGCCGCGGTGGTGGTGACGACCAGCGGGATGCCCAGGACGGTCGCCGCCCGCGCCAGCGCCACCACGTTGTGCTTCAACTCGCCGACCGGGATGTCCCGGACGCCGGACAGCAGACCCACCTGGTGGTCGACCAGGACCACGGCGACGTTCTCCCGGGTGATCGGCTCCAGGAACCTGCTGCGCTCGCTCATCTTCCGCTCCTTCGGGGGTTGCGCCACAGCTTCTTCAATCATTGAACTTGACAATCAAGTTCATTTGTCACCTTGACGCTGCCGCCCGGCCGCTCAGGTGCGATCGCGCTGGTAGGCGGCGAGCAGGAAGAGCCAGATCTCGCTGACGGTCGGGAAGCAGGCGATCGCGTGCCTGAGGCGCTTGAGCGGGACCTCACCGGCGACCGCGACGGTCGCCGAGTGCAGCAGCTCGCTGACTCCGGGGCCGACGAAGGTCACCCCGAGCAGGACCTCCCGGTCGAGGTCGACCACCATCCGCGCGTGACCACGGTAGTTGTCGGCGTGGAGGTCGGCGCCCTGGGCGGCGTCGAAGTCGAGGTCGACGGTCGTGATGCGGTAACCGGCCTGGGCCGCCTGCTCGGCGGTCAGGCCCACGGCGGCCGCCTCGGGGTCGGTGAAGAAGACCTGGGGCACGGCGTGCTGGTCGGCGGTGGTGGCGTGGTCCCCCCACGGGCCGTCGTCCACGGGGAGGCCGGCGGCGCGGGCGCCGATGGCGTCACCGGCGGTCCGCGCCTGGTACTTGCCCTGATGGGTGAGCAGGGCCCGGTGGTTGACGTCGCCGACGGCGTACAGCCACGCGCCGTCGACCCCACGGACCAGGCACGTGGTGTCCACCTCCAGCCACGTGCCCGGGGAGAGGTCGACCGTGTCCAGGCCGATGTCCTCGGTGCCGGGGGCCCGGCCGGTGGCGAACATGACCTCGTCAGCCTGAAGGTCGCTGCCGTCGTCGAGGGTGAGGGTGACGGGCCCGGCGGGGTCCGGACGGCGCACGGCGGTGACCTGGGTGCCGGTCCGCACGTCCACGCCCGCCTCGGTGAGGCCGGCCGCGACGAGCTCGCCCGCGAAGGGTTCCATGCGGGCAACCAGGTGCCGGCGGGCGAGCAGGGTGACCTGGGAGCCCAGGCCCTGCCAGAGGGTGGCCATCTCGATGGCGACCCCGCCGCCCCCGACGATGGCGAGCCGGGCGGGCACGGTGCTGACGTCGGTGCCTTGCCGGTTCGTCCAGGGCCGGACCTCCCGGATGCCCGGAATGTCGGGCAGCAGCGGTCGGCTGCCGGTGGCGACGGCGACCGCGTGCCGGGCGGTGAGGACGGGGCGTGCGCCGTCGTCCCTGGTGACCGTGACACGGCGGGGGCCGTCGAGGCGGCCGTGACCCCGGAAGACGTCGACGCCGATGGACTTCAACGACTCGGCCTGTCCGGTGTCGTCCCAGTCGTTGACGTAGTGGTCACGGCGGGCGAAGACCCGGTCGGTGTCGAGCCGACCGGTGACGGCCTGCCGGGCGCCGTCCACGCGGCGGGCGTCGGCGACCGCGATGACCGGCCGCAGGAGGGCCTTGCTGGGGACGCAGGCCCAGTAGGAGCATTCGCCGCCGACCAGTTCACGCTCCACGACGGCCACGGTGAGGCCGGCGGCGCGGGCACGGTCGGCGACGTTCTGGCCGACCGGACCGGCGCCCAGCACGACCACGTCGTACGCGCCGTCCTCCTGGTGATCACGTGCTTCGCTCATCGCTCCCTCACCTCCGGTCGGGGCTGACAGTGCCTGTTCACGAGCTCGGGAACAGGGGCCCGCCGGCCATGAGGCCGCCGTCGACGAGGAGGATGTGCCCGGAGACGTAGCTCGCCTCGCCCGAGCCCAGGAACCGGACAGCCTCGGCGATCTCCTCCGGGGTACCCGCCCGGTGCATGGGCAGCACCGAATCGACCGCGGCACGCACCGTGTCGTCGCCGGTGAACCGCTCGTACATGCCGGTCCGGGTGAAGCCGGGCGCGACCGCGTTGACGCGCACACCGTGGGCGGCGCCTTCGAGTGCGGCCGCCTTGGTGATGCCGGCGACGGCGTGCTTGCTGCCGACGTACAGGGTCGCCCCGGGGTAACCCATCAGGCCGAAGCAGGAGCTGACGTTGACGATGCTGCCGGCGCCCTGTTCCCTCATGACCCGGAACTCGTGCTTGAGGCAGAACAGCGTGCCCTTGACGTTGGTGTCGAAGATGGCCTGGTAGCGCTCGTCGGTCACCTCGCTGACAGGGCTGGACGTTCCCTCGGTGCCGGCGTTGTTCACGGCGACGTCGAGCCGTCCGAACCGCGCGACCGCGCGGTCGACGAGTTCCTCCACCTCGGCGTCGAAGCGGACGTCGGCACGCACGAACTCGGCCTGGGCGCCGAGGTCGGCCAGTTCCCTGACGAGTTGCTCACCCACGTCCTCATGGCGGCCGGAGACCACCAGGTTCGCGCCTTGACGGGCGTAAGCGACGGCGGTGGCACGGCCGATACCGGTGAGCGCGCCCGTGACGAGGACAACAGGATCAGACAACGCAAGAGCCCTTTCTCCAACCACGCAGGTGAACGATCGGCAAGCGGTGCGGTACCCGACGACACCGGCTTCCTCTCCGGGCGGTGCCGTCCCCCGGCACCCCGGCAAGAAGGCTGTCCCGACCGGACGGCGGCCGCATCGCACCAACCGCCGCGTCCGTCGAACGGCGGCGCTCAATGCCCTGTACGGCCCACGGCAACCGGGGCAGAGGGCCCGCAGGCGGTCACCCGAGGTGGCCGCCGCACCGCCCACGCCACCAGCGGTTGCATGCTCTTCCCACTCCCGTCACGCTGACCGCCATACGCATCGTCGACGGAAAGCACCCGCTGGACGTCCACGATGTCGAGCTCGTCCACTCCGACGACGAACAGGCGCAGCCATGACCACGGACACCGCCGTCATCGACCACCCCGCCCGGCGGCTCGTCGTGGCGATCCCCAGCCCCTACGACACAGCGCGCGAGCACTACGAAGCCCTCGTGCCCGAGATCGATCTCCACCGCTTCCTCCGGATGGCCTCCTGGCAGGCCACGCTCGAACTCGCCGAGACCAAAGCCCCGTTCGGGTTCATGCGCTACTACCGCAGCGACATCGCCGCCGTCATGGCCGGCTCGCCGTCCTCCTGGAAGGCCACGCAGTACCTGATGGGCAACCACACCATCGCCGAACGCATGTTCCGCCACGACCCGTCGGTCATGCTGCACGCACCACTGCGGACCCTGCTCTACGCGGACCCCGACGGCGACACCAAACTCGCCGTCGACCAGCCCAGCCTGCTGTTCGCCAGCTACGGCGACCCGCGGATCGCCGACGTCGGCCGTGAACTCGACGCCCTTCTCGCCCGGTTGATCACCCTCCTCGGCGGCGACCCACCTCCCCAGCTGTGACCCTCCCCCGGTGTGCCCGCACAGGCCGCGGCCTGTGCGGGCGACGCATCCGCACCCGCGGTGCCCGCGTTCCGGGCTACAGCAGCATCGCCTCGAACTGGAACTCGGGTGCGGTCAGCGGTTGCTCGGACCAGATGACCTTGCCGCGGGCCGTGTACCTGGTCCCCCACCGCTCGGCCAGCTGGGCCACCAGGAACA